>CAMHEN010000027.1 GCA_946184165.1 uncultured Clostridia bacterium
GAGCGTCCGCCTCACACGCGGAAGGTCGACGGTTCGAGTCCGCCACTCTCCACCAGAAAAGCATCACCGTAAGGTGGTGCTTTTTTCGACATGAGATAAACGGACGGGCCAGAGCTCGGCTGCGGCCCGTCCGGCGTATATAGTTCGCACAAAGGCGCTGTCTCTGCAGCAGGTATCGCTGTTCAGAGACAACGCCTGTTTTGTGTCGGCCGGGGGTTAATCAGGGATGTTCTGGAAGATGCGCGCGATGGGGGAGTCCGCGGAGACCACCAGGGTCTTGTTCCCGGTGCCGAGCGCCGTGCGGGCCATGTCGAGGGCGCGCATGAATTCATAGAAATCCGCCTCCTCCGGGGTGTCGTACACCTCGGACAGAATGCGCATATACTCCGCCTCGCCCTCTGCCTTGAGCGTTTCGGCCCTTGCGTTCGCCTCGGAGAGAGTGATGGAGACGGACTTGTCGGCCTCGTTGCGGATCTGCTTGGCCTCCGCCTCGCCCTCGGCGGCGTAGGAGGCGGCGATGTTGTCGCGCTCGGAGATCATGCGCTCATAGACGGCGGACTTGTTCTCGTCCGGCAGGTCGATGCGCTTGGTCTCGATGGCGAGCAGCGCGATGCCGTAGTTGTCAAAGGTGTTGCCCACGTTGTCCATGATGCGCTGGGCCAGCAGCCCGTCGCGCCCGGAGATGACCTCCTCCTGCCGCATGGAGGAGATGACGGTCTTGAGACTGTTGTAGACCACGGTGTCGATGCGGTATTCGGCGTTGGAGAGGTTGCCGGAGAGAGTCTGGATGAACTTGAGCGGATCGCTGATGCGCCAGAGGACAAAGGAGTCGGCGACCATGGATTTCTTGTCGCTCGTGATGACGTCGCTCACGGCGAGGTCATAGAGCATCTCGGTCTTCGGCAGGGTGCTCACACTCTGGATAAAGGGGAGCTTCACGCTGAGACCCGGCTGATCCACGATCTTCACGACCGCCCCGAACTGGCGCACGATGGTGTACTCATTCTGATGCGTGGTGACAAAGCAGGCGGAAGAGAGCATCAGCGCCAGCACCAGGATCAGAACCGGGAGCACGATTTTCAAACCTTTTTTCATCGTTCGTCACCTCCCAGATTGACGGTGGCAAATTGCTCGAGCGGGAGCGCGGTCTCGACGCCCGTGTCGCTGTCAAGGATATAGAGCTTCATGTCGGGCAGGATGGACTCCATCGCCTCATAGAAGAGGCGCTGCTTGGTGATGAGAGGATACTTCTGATACTCCTCAAAGAGGGCGGCGAAGCGGGAGGCCTGGCCGTTGGCCTCGTTGATGCGGCTGGCCTTGTAGGCCTCGGCGCTTTTGACGATCTGGTCGGCGTCGGCGGCCGCGGCGGGGATGACCTCGTTGGCGTACTTCTTGGCGTTATTGACCTTGGTGTCGGCGGACTGCTTGGCGGTCTCCACGGCGGTGAAGGCGCGCTGCACCTCGGCCGTGGGGGGCTCCGCATCTTGGATGCGGATGTTTGTAAGCTGCAGGCCGATATCCTCGGCCTCGAGACGGTCCATGACCTTCTCCTTGATGGCGGCCTGGATCTCGCTCTTGCCGGTGGTGATGACGGTGTCCACGTTGTAGAGGCCAATGGTGTCGCGGATATAGCTCTGGCAGAGCATCTTGAGGATACCGACGGGATCCTGCGAATTATACAGGTACTTGATGGGGTCCGTGACGCGGTACTCCACATAGAAGTCCACGTTTACGAAGTTATAGTCGTAGGTGATCATCAGCGACTCCTCGTCCACGCTCTGGTTGTTGCCGATGCGATAGCCGAGAGGGAAGCCCTGGATGGTTTTGGTGACCTTGGTCACATGCTGGATAAACGGCAGCTTCAGCTTGAGACCGGAGGTGGAGACCATGGTCGGCTTGCCGAAGGTCGTGATGACGGCGTACTGGTCCTCCTTGAGGGTGTAGTAGGCGTCGAGCACGGCCGACACCAGCAGCACCAGAATCAGGATCAGCACGGCTCCTTTGCCGGGCAGCTTCAGGCTGGGGCGCGGCTTTTTCACCGGCCCGCTGGAGTAGCTGCCGTCCGGGTTGATGTTCATAGGCGTAACCTCCTATAGTATTATTCGCTCGCGAATGCGGGCTTCGCAAGCAGGGGTCAGATGATCTCGCTCACGGGCTCGGCGTTCATGATGCGGCCCGTGGTGAGGCGGATCGCCCGGTTTGCGGCGACGAGATTCTGCCCGTCGCTCCGGGATACGTCGATGTGGTAGACTTTGCGCAGACGCCGCTCCCTGCGCCCCATGAGACGGGGGTCCCAGCGCGTCCAGCCGAAGACCGGATATTCCGCCGTGGTCCACACGCGGTAGCGCACGCCCTCCTCCCGGAGCGCCGCCTCCACGCGCTGAAACTCCTCCTCGTTGTTGGAGATGTAGAGGGTCACCTCCGGATCACAGGCTTTGAAGAGCATGGCTGCCTCCTCACCTGCGGCGGTAAACCACAGCCTCCCAGGGGCGCAGCACGCCCAGAGGGCCGCACTCGGGGTAATTTGCGATCAGGATCTCGGCGCCCCGGTATTCGGCCGGGATCTCAAAGCGCTGCTCCGTCTCGGAGAAATTGCAGAGGACCAGCAGACTCTCGTCCCCGAGCGTCCGGGTGTAGACGAAGAGGTCCGGGTGATCCGGCGCCAGAAGCGCATAGTGCCCGTGGACGATCACGTCCAGCTCCTTGCGGAGGGCGATGAGCTTTTGATAGTAATGGAACACGGAGTCGGGGCGCTTTACCTGCTCGGCGGCGTTGAGGAATGTGTGGTTCGGGTTGACCGGCAGCCAGGGCTTTCCGGTGGTAAAGCCCGCGTTCTCCCCGGCGTCCCACTGCATGGGGGTGCGGGCGTTGTCGCGGCTGCGGTGGCGCATCATCTCGACGCCCTCCGCCTCCGTCATGAGACCCTTCGCGTGGAAGTCCCGGTAGTTGCCGAGGGACTCGATGTCGTTGATCTGGCCGATGCTCGTCCAGGGATAGTTCGTCATGCCGAGCTCCTCCCCCTGGTAGATATAGGGCGTGCCCTGCATCATGTGCAGGCAGGTGGCGAGCATCTTGGCCGAGAGCTCCCGATACGCCTCCTTCTCGCTGCCGTAGCGGGAGACGATGCGGGGCTGGTCGTGGTTATCCCAATAGAGACTGTTCCAGGCGACGCCGTCGAGCTCCCGCTGCCACCGGCTCAGGATCTCCTTGAGGAGGGGCAGGTTCTTGTGCTGCTCGGCATAGCGGCCGAGGACCGGGTGAAAGTCCGCGCCCATATGCTCAAACTGGAACACCATGGAAAGCTCGCTCCCGTCGAGATTGGCGTAGGTCTTGGCCTCCTCGAGAGTGACGCCAGCGCACTCGCCCACGGTCAGAAGATCGTACTTTGACAGGACGCGCCGGTTCATCTCCCGGAGATATTCATGCTCACGGGGGCCGTTCGCGCAGAGCTGGAAGGAGGCGTAACCGTTCGGGCCGGGCTCCCCGTCCGGCAGGCCCGCGGGCTTGGAGATAAGGCTGATGACGTCCATGCGGAAGCCGTCGATGCCCTTTTGCAGCCACCAGTCCATCATGTCGAAAACCTCATCGCGGACGGTGGGGTTTTCCCAGTTGAGGTCCGGCTGCTTCCTGGAGAAGAGGTGCAGATAGTACATGTCCGTCTTCTCGTCATACACCCAGGCGCTGCCGCCGAAGCAGGAGCCCCAGTTGTTGGGGGCGCCACCGTTTTTTCCCTCGCGCCAGATGTAGTAGTCGCGGTAGGGGTTATCCTTTGAGGAGCGTGATTCGACGAACCACCTGTGCTCGTCCGAGGAGTGGTTCACCACGAGGTCCAGCACGATCCTGAGACCCAGAGAGTGCGCCTTTTCGAGCAGGGCGTCGAAGTCCGCCATGGTGCCGAACTCCGTCATGATATCCCGGTAATCGCTGATGTCGTAGCCGTTGTCGTCGTTCGGAGATTTGTAGATCGGGGAGAGCCATATCGTGTCCGCGCCCAGCTCGCGGATGTATTCGAGGCGGCTCGTAATGCCGGGCAGATCGCCGATGCCGTCGCCGTTGGAATCCTGAAAACTGCGCGGATAGATCTGATAGACCACGCTCCGCTGCCACCATTTTTCTTCCATGATCTTACCTCACTGTCAATCTATTCTGTCTGCCGCCGAGGGGAGCAGGGACACGGCCTCGCCGGTGATGTCGTTCACGCCGACGCCGTATGCGTCCACCGTGTACCAGGCGGAGGTCGCGGTGTGGAAGAAGTCCTCCAACTTCACGTTCTCATAGAGGTGAACGGTAAAGCTGCCGCCCGTGTTTTCCACAGCGTCCGCCTCGGGCGGGTAGAAGCCGGTGTTGATGAAATAGTGGATCTGCGCAAGGCGCGCAAGCTCCTCCGCCGTGAAGGGCCCGCCGGACAGGGGGCGGAAGAAGGCCCTCGGGGTGAAGAGATAGCGGCCCGTCAGGATGTTGTCCCCCGCGCCGCCCGCGAGAGTGCTCTCGTCCCGCTCGACCTCCATCACGATGCCGTCCTCCGTGGCGGAGAGGCGGAGCGTCTTGAACCAGGCGGAGACATCCAGCCCGTGGGCGTCCGTGACGCGGGTGATGCGAAGCGTTTTGTCATCCTCCTGCACGGCGCTTGCGCGCTCGAGCGTGAAGACCGTCTCATAGGGCTCGGGGTCGCCGGATATGAAGAGGGCGTGCAGCTCGATGTCCTTTTTGTCGAGATCGAACCAGTACTTGAGCGCGCCGCTCTCCTGCCGGTACTGATACACAAAGCCCACGTCCACGGGTTCCATGCGGTAAGTGCCGGTGAGCACGTTGTCCTCCGACCCGCCGGCGAGGGTACTCTCATCCCGCTCGACCTCCATCACAAGGCCCTCGCCCTCAAAGCGGAGGGCGAGCTTTTGGAACCAGTCAGAGCGGTCAAAGCCGTAGTTGTCCGTGATCTTATGGAAGAGCACGGTGCTGCCCGTCTGCTCCGCCGTGGCGAGATCCAGAGCGTAGGAGCGCGTATAGAACGTGGGGTCGCTGGAGCGGAACCAGCAGTGGAGGACCACGTTCTGCGTCTCTATGCCGCTGATGTCGACAAAATACTTGGGCATCCCGTCCGGAAGGGTATAGAGATAGCCGAGGGAATAGACGGTCTCCTCCGCGACATCCGGCGTTGCGGCAGGGGCGGAGAGAAAGACGCAGTCTGCCGCCACCTCGTCCAGCATCGTCCCGACCGTCTTGCCGAGGGATGCGACCTCCTTGGAGGCGAACATATAGACCCGCTCCCCGTGCTGGACGGCGACACGGCGGTCCGTCACGTCATAGCCGCTGACCTTGTAGGTGTAGAAAACCTCGAGCCCGTTCTTGTCCCCGAGCGTGACCGGGGCAGGCTCCCGCGTGACGGCGAGGTCGCTGTACTGCCCGCGCATGTATTCCGTGAACTCCTCGAGGAAGCCCTCCGCGGAGTCATAGCGGTAAGCGCGCAGCATGACGTAGGGGATGGCACCCTCGTCCTCGGCGTAGATGTAGTATTCCCCGCCTTTGAGGACGGCAGTCTTCCCGTCGGGGACCTTGACGCGGATGTCCCAGTCGGCAAGCGTGTCGAAATTATCCTCGGCCCGGCACACGGGCGCGAGGGCCAGCACAAAGACCAGGACCAGGCAGAGTGCCGCGAGCTTTTTCAATCCGTCTCTTCGCATGGTGTACTCCTTTCTGAAAGCTGTATCTATCGTTTCGGTTCTTATAGCTGCCTCAAACATTGTTATTATATCATCAATCCCGCCGCTTGAAAAGACGGAAGATGCATCACAAGGGCTTTTCGCAAAAATAGCGGCAAACGCTTGTCCGCTCCTCGGGATCATGGTATAATAAAATGATGAATTCATTTATAAAGGAGTATTCATGGAGAGCATCAGCCAAATCCTGGCCAGGGAGCTGAACCAGCCCCTGGCGTACATCGAAAACGTCATCAGCCTTCTGGACGAGGGGAACACCATCCCCTTCATCGCCCGCTACCGCAAGGAGATGCACGGCGCGATGGACGATACCCTCCTGCGCACGCTGGAGGAACGCCTCAACTATCTGCGCGGCCTCTTCGACCGCAAGGAGACCATCAAAAACAGCATCGCCGAACAGGGCAAGCTCACGGAGGAGCTCAGCGCCGCCATCGACTCCGCCGAGACACTCGCCGTGCTGGAGGACCTGTATCGCCCCTATAAGCCCAAGCGCCGCACCCGCGCCACCGCGGCAAAGGAGAAAGGGCTGGAGCCGCTGGCTCTGGAGCTCTTTGCCCAGCGGCCCGACTGCCCCGCGCCGGAGGTTCTGGCAGAAGATTATGTAAACTTGGAAAAGGGCGTGGAGACCACGGCCGACGCGCTGGCCGGGGCTTCCGATATCATCGCCGAGACCATCTCGGACGACGCCTCCGTGCGCGCCATGCTGCGCGAACTGATCAACGCCCGCGGCGTTCTGCACAGCGAGGCCGCCACGGAGGAGGACTCCGTCTATCGCCTGTACTATGATTTTAACGGGGCTGTCTCCAAACTCCAGGGCCACCAGATCCTCGCCGTCAATCGCGGGGAGAAGGAGGGTTTTCTCAAGGTGTCGGTTGAGCTGGACAGGGATCTCGCCCTGCAGCGGGTGCGCCGCGCGGCGGTGAGACCCGGCAGCGCAGCCATGGCCTTTGTCCGCGCCGCCGCTGACGACGCCTATGACCGCCTGATCTTCCCCTCCATGGAGCGGGAGACCCGCAGCGCCCTGACGGATATGGCCGACGAGGGCGCCATCAAAATGTTCGGCTTGAATCTCAAGCCCCTCCTGATGCAGCCGCCCGTGAAGGGCAGGGTCACCATGGGTCTCGACCCCGGCTACCGCAACGGCTGCAAGGTGGCGGTGGTGGACAAAACCGGCAAGGTGCTCGACACCGCGGTGGTCTATCCCACCTTCTCCGAGGCGAGGAAGAACGAGGCAATCCGCACCCTCTCGGCCCTCATCCGCAAGGACGGCGTGGAGCACATCGCCATCGGCAACGGCACCGCCTCCCGCGAGACGGAGCAGATGGCCGTGGAGATGATCGAGAGCCTCGGCGGGACGGTGAGCTATGCCATTGTGAACGAGGCGGGAGCTTCGGTCTACTCGGCCTCCAAGCTCGCGGCGGAGGAGTTTCCGGACTATGACGTAAACCTGCGCTCGGCGGTGTCCATCGCAAGGCGCCTCCAGGATCCCCTGGCGGAGCTGGTGAAGATCGACCCCATGGCCATCGGCGTCGGGCAATATCAGCATGACATGCCCCAGGCGCGGCTCGCCGAAACGCTGGACGGCGTGGTGGAGGACTGCGTCAACGCCGTGGGCGTGGACGTGAACACCGCCTCTCCCTCGCTCCTGCAGCGCATATCCGGCCTCAACAAGACCACCGCGAAGAATATCGTCCTCTACCGGGAGGAAAACGGCGCCTTTATGAGCCGCAAGGCCCTGGGCAAGGTTCCGAAGCTGGGGCCCAAGGCCTTCCAGCAGTGCGCGGGCTTTCTGCGCGTGCCGGAGAGCGCACAGGTCCTGGACAACACCGCCGTCCACCCGGAGAGCTATGCCGCCGCCGAGAAGCTCCTGAAGCTCTGCGGCTATACGCTGGCGGATGTGAAGGCCGGGAATCTGCACGAGCTCAAGACCCGCCTCGCAGCATACGGCGTCGAGAAAGCGGCGGAGGAATGCGGCGTCGGCGTTCCGACTCTGAACGACATCACGGCGGAGCTCCTGAAGCCCGGCCGCGACCCGCGCGATGAGCTGCCCCCGGTGCTGCTTCGCAAGGACGTGCTGGAGATCAAGGACCTGCAGCCCGGCATGATCCTCACCGGCACGGTGCGGAACGTCATCGACTTCGGCGCCTTTGTGGACATCGGCGTCCACCAGGACGGGCTCGTGCATGTGTCCCAGATCAGCAACAAATTCGTCCGCCACCCCAGCGAGGTTCTGGCTGTTGGCGATATCGTCAAGGTCGTGGTCCTCGACGTCGACGAAAAGAAAAAGCGCATCTCTTTGTCAATTAAGCAAGTGAAAGAGTGAAGAAGGAGTACGAGATATGATCGACGTGAGCATTGAAAAGCTGGTAAATTATGCTGTTTCCAAGGGCCTCATCGAGGAATGCGACCGCGTCTGGGCGGAAAACACCCTGCTCTCGGCGCTGCGTCTGGAGAGCTTTGAACGGCCCGGACAGGTGGAGGACGCGCCCCTGGAGGAGACCCTGGCCGAGCTCATCGCCTACGGGGTGGAGCACGGCCTTCTGGAGGACAGCATCACCGAGCGAGACCTCTTCGATTCCCGACTCATGGGGCTTTTGACCCCGCGCCCCTCCGACGTGATCCGCAGCTTCCGCGAAAACTACGCCGAGAGCCCCCGCAAGGCTACCGATTATTACTACGGTCTCAGCCGCGCGAGCGACTATATCCGTGCCTACCGCGTGGTGAAGGATCTCAAGTGGAAGAGCGCCACGGAGTACGGCGAGCTCGACATCACCATCAACCTCTCCAAGCCCGAGAAGGACCCCAAGGCCATCGCCGCCGCGGGCAGGGCCAAGGCCGCGGGCTACCCCAAGTGCCTCCTCTGCCGCGAGGCGGAGGGCTACGCCGGGAGGCTCGACTACCCCGGCCGCTCCAATCACCGGCTCATCCCCATCGTCTTGAACGGCGAGGATTTCTTCCTCCAGTATTCCCCCTATGTGTACTATAACGAGCATTGCATCGTCCTCAACCGGCAGCATGTGCCCATGAAGATCAACAGGGCCGCCTTCTGCAAGCTGCTGGACTTTGTGGAGCTCTTCCCCCATTACTTCCTCGGCAGCAACGCGGATCTCCCCATTGTGGGCGGCTCCATCCTGAGCCACGACCATTTCCAGGGCGGGCACTACGACTTCGCCATGTCCAAGGCGCCGGTGGAGACGGAGCTCTGCTTCCCGGGGTTCACAGATGTGAAGGCCGGCATCGTCAAGTGGCCCATGTCCGTCATCCGTCTGCGCGCGGCCGACAAGCACCGCATCGCGGAGCTCGCCGACAGGATCCTCACGGCCTGGCGCGCTTACTCCGATCCCTCCGTCACGGTCTATGCCGAGACCGACGGCGAGCCGCACAGCACCATCACGCCCATCGCACGCCGCCGCGGGGAGGACTTTGAGATGGATCTCGTGCTGCGCAACAATCTCACCACCGCGGAATACCCCCTCGGCCTCTTCCACCCGCACCAGGAGCTGCACCACATCAAGAAGGAGAACATCGGCCTCATCGAGGTGATGGGTCTCGCGGTGCTGCCTCCGCGCCTCAAGACAGAGCTCAAGGAGCTGGAGGAGACGCTCATCGCCGGCGGGGATCTCTGTGCCACGCCCGCGCTCGCCTCACACGCCCCCTGGGCCGAAGAACTCCGGACCCGCTATGACTTCACCCGTGACAATACAGCGGACATCCTGTGCCAGGAGGTCGGCGTGGTGTTCTCGAAGGTATTGGAGCACGCGGGCGTCTTCAAGCGGGACGAGACCGGCCGCGCCGCCTTCCTCCGCTTTGCGGAGAGTGTAAAGTAACAAGCTGCCTACAGGAGAGTGCTCATGTCCAAGCAAAGCCTGAAAACCGAACACGGCGGCGGGGCGAGTCTGCGGGCAGCCCTGCTGCTCAACGCCGCCTTCCTGGCGCTCACGGTGGTCGTCGTGCGCGTCGGCTTCGAGAGCAACGACGATCCGACTCTCGCCGCCTTCGTGGACGGGCAGATGGCCCGGAGCACCGCCTACATTCCCTATATCAACATCGTGCTGGGGGTGCTGCTCAAGCTCGTGTATGCCGTGCTCGGGCAGGGGAGCGGATGGTTCACCCTCTGCCAGTATCTGCTTTTGTTCGCGGGCTTTGCCGCCCTGTGCCATGTCCTCTGCCGCCGTCTCGGTGTCCTGCGGGGCACGGCGGCGGGCGTGGTGCTGCTGCTGTTCTTCGCCCTGGACGCCTACTGCGTCATCAGCTATACCAAGACCGCCGCGGTCTGTACGGTGGGCGGCATGGCTCTGCTGCTCGGCGCCGCCGAGGGGACGGGCGGCCGCACCGCCCGCGTCTTCGGCATCCTGCTCGCACTCTTCGGCTTCATGCTGAGACCCATGGAGTTTCTGCCCTGCTTCGGGCTGATGGGCGTTCTCTGTCTGCGCCCGCTGTGGGATCTTCTCGCGGTGAAGGGCGGGGACAGGCTGCGCGGCTTCGGCAGACTTGTGCTGCCCTATGTCGTGCTGCTCGTCCTCGCAGCCGGGCTCTTCGGTGTCAACGAGTGGGCCTGGTCCAGGGAGCCCTGGTCCGTCTATCACAGCTTCGACCGGGTCCGGGTGGCCTATTCCGATTACGGCCGCCCCGCCTATGAGGAGATGCCCGCAGCCTATGACGAGCTCGGCCTCTCGGAGACGGATGTGCAGCTCCTCTATGACGGGGATTACTTCGATCCCATGGTCTTCTCCGCGGAGCTCATGCAGGCCGTCGCCGACGCGCGGGATAAAAATCTCCCGAGACCTTCGGCGGGGGAGTGCCTGGGCCTGCTGCTGGATCGGGCCATCCCGGCTTTTTTTGCGAATCTGTATATCTATGGCTTCCTGCTGATCCTGGCCCTCTGGCTTGCCGCCGGGGGACACAGCCTGCGCGACTGGCTGTGTCTCGCCCTGGAGATCGCGGTCTTCGCCCTCGCGTATCTCTATCTCATCCGGCGCGGGCGCTATCTCGTGAGCCGGGTGGATCTCGGCCTCTTCCTCGCGGCGGCGTCGGTCCTCGCCCTGATGCTGGACGGGGAGAAGCTCCGGCAGGAGCGGACGCTCACGGTTTTCGTGCTGCTGCTTGCCCTCGGGACCTGCCACTATCTGATGCGGGACTCCTACCGTATGGCGGAGGCGGAGGATAAAACCGAGGCCCGCGCCGCCTGCGAGACGCTTTTGAAGGACGCGGATCACGTATATCTCACAAAGCTCGACGCCATACCGGACGGACTATGGTCCCCCTTTGAAGCGGGCCCCGCCGGCTACTGGGACAGAATCGTGCTGCTGGGCGGCTTCGACTGTCTGCACCCCGCGGTGATGGAGAATCTCGCCCTCTACGGGGTGGAGAATCCCTACCGCGACTGCGTGGGCAACCCGAAGGTCCGGCTCATCGATGAGAATATCGAGCTCACCCTCGCCCATATCCGGGAGCATTACGCCCCCACAGCCCGGGCCGTGCCGGTGGCAGCGCTGTCCGAGGAGACGGGCCTGCCGATCTACCGCATTGTGAAGTGATACTGATTTTCATCACAAAGTAGACAGAGTCTACTTCGTATAGCGCCGCACGGCGCGTTGAAAATCGTGTGAGACGTCAGTTGTGTCAACAACTGTATGCCGCCTTTGCGGCATCTTTTCAATAAATAGTGCAGACTTTTTTATTGAAAAACAGTATCAGGAGGCGACCATGAAGCTCAAAGAACAATGGAACACCGGGGCCTGGCCGCGCATCCTGCTGGCCTTTGCGCTCAATGCGGCCTTTCTGGCCTGTATGCTCACCTTCTTCGCCCCCATGTGGGAGACCAATGACGATCTTTTTATCTCCAAGTTCTTCGACGGCCAGCTCCGGGAGAAGACGGCCTATGTGCCCTTCGTCAACATCTGCCTGGGGATTCTGATGAAGACGGTATATACCCTCCTCGGCGATGGGTTCAACTGGTATGCGGCGGCCCAGTATCTCCTTCTGCTGCTGGGCTTCACCGCCATTACCTGGACGCTTCTGCGCCGTTATCGTCCGGGCCCCGCCCTCGTGATGACGGCGGTGCTGCTGGGCGCCTTCGGGACCGACTGCTATCTCAGCATGAACTTCTCCAAGCCGGCGGCCATCGGCACCGTCGGGGGCATGTGCCTCATGCTCCAGGCCCTGTCCGGGGGAGAGGGGCGCCGGCGGAAGACGCCGCTCGTGCTTGGGATCCTCCTCTCGCTCTGCGGCTATGTGTGGCGCTTTGAGGAGTTCGGGGTCTGCGCGCTCTTGATGGCGGCGGGCTGCATCGCGCTGCTCTTCGACCGCGGCGCGAAGCTCCGGGGCGAGGGCTTCGGCGTGCGCTTCAAGGCGTATCTGAAAACCCTTGCGCCCTTTATGCTGCTTGCGGCGCTCGCCGTGGGGCTCTTCGCCGCGGACCTTCTCGCCTGGAGGCGGCCGGAGGCGGGCGGCTTCATGGACTTCAACAACACCCGCAGCGCTTTTCTTGACTTCCAGACCCCGGACTACGCCCAGATGCCGGAGGTCTATGACTCCGTCGGCATGGACGAGAACTTCGTCTTCCTGATGAAAAAATGGAACTTCTACGACACTGAGAAGTTCACCATGGAAAATCTCCAAACCCTCATCCGCGCACGGGACGAGCTGGTCCCCCGCCGCACCCCCGGCGAGTGCCTCGGCGTGTTCCTGAACGAGTGTCTCAAGGGCTTTCCCCAGGACCGCCCCTTCGCGGGCTTCGCGCTTCTGCTCGTCATCTGGCTCGCCTGCGGGAAGCGCCGGGCCGGCGCCTGGGTAACGCTGGGCTATCTCTTCGGTATGTTCGGCCTGATCTATCTTCTGATGATCTGGTCTGACCGCTATCTTGCAAACCGGGTGGATATCGGTCTCTTCCTCGCCATGGCGGTGGTGCTGAGCTTCCTCCTGGACCCGGGGCGGCTCAAGGGCGAAAAACTACTGCTCACGGCGGTGCTGGTTCTGAGCCTCTTTATCACCTGGCGGGCAAACCGCACCTGGTGCTGGGCTGACAGTCACAATCAGATCGAGGACAAGAGCGCCGAGAAGGCCGCCGTCGCGCGGCTTCTGGAGGAGGACGACAGGCTCTTCCTCGTCAAAAACTTTGCCGTCGACCATATCCTCTACACCCCGCTGGAGACGCCGCCCGCGCTCTATGCCGAGAAGCTGCTGCTCCTCGGCGGCTGGAGCATGGGCCACCCGGAGATCGAGCGCATCCTGGACGGCTGGCAGATCGAAAACCCCTACCGCGACATGGCGGACCGGGACGACGTGTATCTCATCGACCAGGACGTCCGCCGCACCATCGGCTATCTGCGCGCAAACTATTACCCCAGGGCCTCTGCGGAACTCGTGCAGCCCCTCAGCCGGGAGACGGGACTCAAGATCTACCGCATCCGTTCCTGAAAAGGACGCGGCACCATTTCGCCCCGCCTTGACTTGAGGCGCGCATCGTGATAAAATGCCCACGGTTTCCACGGAGGGCTACCGAAGCGGGGACGTTTGCGAGCGCCGCCTGCGGCGGATGCAGCGAGCAAAGACAATTTCATATCATCGTTAACTCCCGCACGGGAGTTAACATACACGGAGGGTTACCGAAGCGGTCATAACGGGGCGGTCTTGAAAACCGTTAGGGGGAAACCCCACGCGGGTTCGAATCCTGCACCCTCCGCCAATCCGCGGCGAAAACCGCGCAAAACAAGCCGTAGACGAAAAGTTTGCGGCTTGTTTGTTTATTTGCTTTATGTAATTATATAACTTATACAATCCAACATTAAGTCAAGAGTATTCAAATCTCTTGGCTGAGATTGAAAAGCAAACAGATGGCAGTATTGGAAGCATATTTGTAAATGAGAAAGATTCACATGTAAGATTTATTAAATTCATAACAGGTGGCTCACTCGTCTGGCTTATTGCGATTGCGATACTGTTTTCGAAGAAAAACACTTTTTTAAATCTTTTTATATCCTTTATTGTTGTTGGAATTGTTGGGGGCATTACTGGTTGGATATCCATGGTTCTCCCTACGGTAGTAACTCCTATGGTCAATTACATTGGCTTTCCATTACTTTTAGCTATTCTAATCGTGTTACTTGCAACAGGTAGTATGAAGCAGAAGAAGACCGATAATCAGAAATGAGTTATAGCGAGGGAACGCGTCACAGCGGCGGGATTTGGGCCGAATCTACGGCAGTACACACAACTCCCGAAAGGGCAAAAAACAGGCATGCCATCCGTGGTTTTCGGACGGTATGCCTGTTCGCTCTTGTTTCTTTTTCGCCCGCGGGAGGGCCAACAGTTCCCGGACGCGCCGGTCGATGTGCTTCTCTATGGCGGTCAGACGCTTTTCTTGACATTCCCCTCAAAATTTGATAAGCTACGGACGCCTCGGAGGGCAAATCATTCGTGAGAAATGAGAAGCCGGATAAGAGAGCGGGCTGAGACGCCTGCTTGCTTATCCGGCTTTTTTGGAGGAAATCGTGGAACAGGAACAGATCAAAGATTTTACCAGGGGACCAATCCTGGGGCCGCTGCTGGCCTTCTCGATGCCGATTTTGCTGGCCCTGTTTTTGCAGGCGCTCTACGGCGCGGTGGACCTGCTGGTCGTGGGCAAGTACGCGCTGGCGCAGGATGTGTCCGGCGTGGCGGTTGGCTCTCAGATCATGCAGACAGTCACCGGGCTTGTGAGCTCCTTCGCCATGGGCACGACCGTCCTGCTCGGCCAGAAGATCGGCGCGGGCAAGCGGGAAGAGGGCGGACAGATCATCGGCACCAGCGTGGTGGTGTTCTTCCTCGTGGGCGCGGCGCTCACGGCGCTGATCCCGCTGCTGTCCGGCGCGCTTGCCTCGGCCATGAACACGCCGGAGGAGGCCTTTGACGAGACAAAGCGCTATATCGCCATCTGCGGCTTCGGCGCGGTGATGATCGTGGCCTACAACGTGCTGGGCAGCATCATGCGGGGCTTAGGGGATTCCCGCACGCCGCTGATGACCGTCGCCATTGCCAGCGCCTGCAACATTGCGGGCGACCTTCTGCTGGTGGCGGGGCTCCACATGGGCGCGGCGGGAGCGGCTGTCGCCACGGTCGCGTCCCAGACGGTGAGCGTGCTGATCTCCCTGCTGGTGCTCAGCCGCCGGACGCTGCCGTTTTCTTTCACGAAGAAAAATATCCGCATCGAAAAGCCGATCCTGCGGCGCATTGTCCGCTTCGGCACGCCGATCGCCCTGCAGGACTTGCTGGTGGGGCTGTCGTTTCTGGTGATCCTCGCCATTGTGAACGCCCTTGGGCTTATTGCTTCGGCGGGCGTGGGCGTGGCGGAGAAGGTCTGCGCCTTCATCATGCTGATCCCGTTGGCCTTCATGCAGGCCATGAGTGCCTATGTGGCGCAGAATCACGGCGCGGGGAAAAACGAGCGCGCCGAGCGCGGGCTCAGAATCGCCATCCTGGTTTCCACCGCGTTCGGCGCGGTGATGTTCTGGGCGGCGTTCTTCCACGGCGATCTGCTGTGCGGCATTTTTGCGCGGGATCAGGAAGTGATCGCGGCGGGCTTTGACTATCTGCGGGCTTACGGCATCGACTGCCTGCTGACATGCTTTCTGTTCTGCTTCATCGGCTTTTTCAACGGTCTCGGCGAGACGGGCTTCGTCATGGTGCAGGGCATCGCGGCGGCCTTCCTGATCCGCATTCCGGTGGCCTGGTGGATGAGCCGCGCGACGGGTCGGCTGTTCTACATCGGTCTCGGCGTCCCCTGTTCGACGCTGGCACAGATCACCGCCTGCTTTGTTTTCTATGCCCATATCCGCAAAAAGGAGGAGCTGATGCGCCATGCGGAAACAATGCTTTGAGCTGGACGGGCGCGCTGTCACGCTCTATGCGGACGACGCGCCGCAGATCCTTTTCCTCCAGCCGGTGGACGAGCATGACACGGAACTGCTGGATGCCGAGATCGAAGCCATGCGGGACTGTGCGCTGCCCTTCGCGCTGGCGGCCTTTGAGGTCAAGGACTGGAACCGCGACCTGAGCCCCTGGGAAGCGCCGCCGGTATTCGGGAAAGTACCCTTTGGCGGGATGGCGGAGGAGACGCTTTCCTTCGTCCTCGACCGCCTGCTGCCGGAGCTGCGCACGCGGCTTGGCGCAGATATGATGCTCTGCCTTGGCGGGTACTCGCTGGCGGGTTTGTTCGCGCTTTGGGCCGCGACCAGGACGGACGCTTTTTCCGGTGTCGCGGCGGCTTCGCCCTCGGTGTGGTTTCCGGGCTGGATGGAGTATGTGCAAGAAAACTCGGTTCAGGCAAAGGCTGTGTACCTGAGTCTCGGCGACAGGGAAGAACGGGCAAAGAATCCCCTCATGGCCACAGTCAGCGACTGCATCCGTGAACAGTATGCGCTTCTGCAGGCCGATCACATTGTCACGCTGGAATGGAATCCGGGCAGCCACTTTCAGGATTCGGAGAAGCGCACCGCGAGAGCCTTTTGCTGGATAGCAGCAACGGTCAGTTGAAAGCATGGATCAAGAATAAAAAACAGGAGAAAGCATTGCATATGGACAGAATGATCACCGACACTATCCCAAAGAAAATACAGATCCGCGGCGCGAGGGTCCACAATTTGAAGAACATCGATGTCGACGTCCCTCTGAATCGGATCGTCGGGATCGCGGGCGTGTCCGGCTCCGGAAAATCCTCTCTGGCGCTGGGCGTCTTGTACGCGGAGGGCTCGCGCCGCTATCTGGAGTCGCTCTCCACCTATACGCGCAGGCGCATGACGCAGGCCGCGCGCGCCGATGTGGACGACGTGTTGTATGTCCCCGCGGCCCTGGCTCTGCACCAGCGGCCCGGTGTGCCCGGCATCCGCTCCACCTTCGGCACGGGGACGGAGCTGCTCAACAGCCTGCGTTTGATGTTCTCGCGCCTCGCTTCCCACCGCTGCCCCAACGGGCACTATTGCCCGCCGTCGATGAGCGTTGCGGCGGAAAGGGAAATCGTCTGCCCCGTCTGCAGCGTCTCCTTTTACGGCCCCGGTGCGGAGGAGCTGGCCTTCAACAGTCAGGGTGCATGCAAACGCTGCGGCGGCACGGGGACGGTCCGCACCGTGGACGAGCGCACGCTGATCCCGGACGAAACGCTGAGCATCGACGAGGGCGCCGTCGCTCCCTGGAACAGCCTGATGTGGTCGCTGATGACCGATGTGTGCCGCGCCATGGGCGTCCGGACGGACATTCCCTACCGGGAGCTGACGGACGAAGAAAAAGAGATCGTCCTCCACGGCCCCATGGTCAAGAAGCATATCTTTTACCGCCCGAAAAAGGCGGACACCGCCACGGCGGGCGAAATGGATTTCACCTATTACAGCGCCGCCGCCACCGTTCTCAACGCTCTGAACAAGGTCACGGACGAGAAGGGCATGAAGCGGGTGGAAAAGTTTCTCCGGGAAGAGGTCTGCCCGGACTGCGGCGGGACACGGCTTTCCGACGAGGCCAGAGCGCCGAAGCTCCGCGGCCTGAGTCTGGATCAGGTCTGCCGCATTCCGCTCAAGGAACTCTGCGATTGGGTGCGCGGCGTGCCGGAATCCTTACCGGAGGAGATGCGCCCCATGGCGGAGAGCATCTGCGCCTCCTTCCATCTGGTCGCCAAGCGGCTGATGGATCTGGGCCTTTCGTATCTCTCTCTTGATCGGTCGGCGTCCACGCTCTCCACGGGCGAGCGCCAGCGGATGCAGCTTGCCCGCGCGGTACGAAACCGCACCACCGGCGTCCTGTATGTGCTGGACGAGCCCTCCATCGGCCTGCACCCGTCCAACATCGTGGGGCTCACCGGCGTGATGCATGATCTGGTGGCGGACGGGAACTCCGTCCTGCTGGTGGATCACGACACGCAGATTCTGAAGGAGGCCGACTGGATCATCGAGATGGGGCCGGAGGCCGGGGCATCAGGCGGCAGGGTCATCGCGGAGGGGACGATCCCCCAGATCGCCCAAAATGCGGCGTCCCGCATCGGGCCTTTTCTCTCCGGGAAAATCGGAGCCCTGCGTCCGCAGACGCCAGGGGATGAGCTGTTCGCCCTGGGAAAGCTCCATCTGTCCACCGGCGCTCTGCACACGGTAAAGCCCCTGGAGGTCGATATCCCCAAGGGGCGGCTTACGGTCGTGACCGGCGTATCCGGCTCTGGCAAGACGACGTTGATCCTGGAAAGCCTGGTTCCGGCGCTTGAAGCACTCGCCGCGGGGAAAGTGCTCCCCGACCACGTCAAAGCGGTGACGGCGGAGGGAATCGAGCATGTCAAACTCATTGACGCCACGCCCATCGGCATCAACATCCGCTCCACGGTGGCCACATATGCCAATGTCCACGACGAGCTGCGCAAGATCTATGCCCGGACGCAGGACGCCAAAGACCGCGGCCGCAAGGCGTCGGCCTTTTCCTACAACACCGGTGAGCTGCGCTGCCCGGCCTGTGACGGCACGGGCTCCGTGAGCCTTGACGTGCAGTTTCTGCCGGACGTGGATATCCCCTGTCCGGAATGCCGGGGTTCCCGCTACGCGAAAGAGGCATGGCAGATCCGTCACGTGAGCAGGAGCGGCGAAGCCCGCTCTCTGCCGGAGCTCATGGCACTGGACGTGAACACGGCGCTCGACTTCTGCAAGGACATGAAGCTCGTGCACAGCAGGCTGGAAGTGCTGCAAAGTCTCGGTCTCGGTTATCTGACGCTGGGCGAGGAGACGCCCAGCCTCTCCGGCGGCGAGGCGCAGCGCCTGAAGCTGGCAAGCGAGATGGGCCGTCTGCAGACGGATTCCGTGTTTGTGTTTGACGAGCCTACCATCGGTCTGCATCCGCTGGATGTGCAGACGCTGCTCCGGGTCTTTCAGACTCTGATTGAAAACGGCGCGACCGTCATCGTGATCGAACACGATCTGGATGTGATCCGCAGCGCGGACTACATCATCGACATGGGGCCGGGCGGCGGCGAGCAGGGCGGCCGGGTCGTCGCCTGCGGCACGCCCGAGGAGATCCGAAACAGCAAAGACAGCATCACCGGACAGTTTCTGTAAGCGCTTCGCTTCTATTCCTGCATCGGCAAGAACTCGTCAGCAAATCGAATCACGGGTTACTTTTTGCCGGTGGCGGCGTAAAACAAGATCGGGGTGAGACGAATGGAAATGATCTCGGTTGCCGTTTGCGCGAAGAAATGGGGCGTTGCGGAGCGGGCCGTGCGCAATTATTGCGCCGGCGACAGGATTCCCGGCGCGGCTCTCAAGGGAAAGACCCGGTGGATTCCCGAGGATGCGGAGCTTCCGGAGCGGGTACCTGCCAATGATTCAGGATCATCTCTTGGTATATAGATGTCCTTGTTTTCCGGCGCTGCGATCCGCACGCAGAGAAGTTTGAGCCCTTCCTGCAGGAGGCAAAAAAGGAAAAAGCTGTCCGGGAAGAAGCGCAGCCGGAGAAGCTGCGGCGCGAAAAAAAGAAAGCGTTCAAAAACTCTCTTCTGAAGCGGTGGAGTGAGAAGCTGAGCATCCCCATGCGCAAAGCCAGCAAAATCTTCATGCTGGTGGCCTTCTTTGTCGCCACAGCGCTCTATATCTCCGACTCCCTGGTAACGCACGGGTATCTGCGTATGGAACAGGCCAGCGAGCGTTATATCATTGCCCAGCAGGCGGCGTCCAATCTGGAGGCGGGATCGGACGCCCTGACAGAAGCAGTGCGCAGCTTTGTGGTGACCGGGGAAATCCAATACCTGCAAAACTATTTTACCGAGGCAAATGTTACGCAGCGCCGAGATGAGGCGGTCTCCAATCTGGAGTCCATGATGTCCCGCGACAGCGCGGTCTATGAGCACCTGTCCACAGCGCTTTCCCTGTCCAATGAGCTGATGTACGACGAGTATGAAGCCATGAACCTTGTTTTGTCCAACGGGGAATATGATGACTCGCTTATCCCGGATGTGCTCAGAGAGGTCGCATTGAGTCCGGAGACCGAGGCAAAAACCCCGGCAGAGAGGTACGAGCAAGCGCTGAACCTGGTGTACGGCGACCGCTATGAGGATTACAAGGCACGCATCCGCAGCAACACAAACACCTGTACAAAGGAGCTGATCGAGGCCTCGAACATTGAGCGGATGCGTCTGAACGACCGCATGAGTGTGCTGCTGGGCGTCCAAACGGTGCTGACCGCGTCTGCTGCTGTTATCTGAAAAGTCAGAAAAGTTGAACAAGATTTGTGTGTAGCGAACTGAAGGGCCTGAGATCTGTGTTGAGCAGATACCGGGCCCTTTCTTTTTTCGATGTGTCAATTTAATCTTGAATCAAGACGCATTTTCTCGGGATTCGCTCTAGTCAGATTATGCGGTTTATGTGGTGTTGCCTTAACGATGGCCGACAGAACTGCCGTACAGCCGGGCCTGCTGGGGTTGACAAATTGCGGGAGGTGTACGAAAATGAAGTAAAGAGAGGGCGCACAGGGACTTTACCGGCGGCCTGCTCTGCCTCTCCGGCCGGGGCGTGACCAGAGTTTTCTGCCTGGGCGAGAAAAAGACCGTGGCGGTGGACCGTGTGGATTTCGATTTCCGCGAGGGTGGGATCTTTCCACCGTGGACCTGAAACCGGTATATTCATCAGTAATTTCTGCGGAAGCGGAGCTTTCACAGGAAACGAAGGGGTTATGACATGGACATCAAGGCACTCGTATCTGAACTGACACTGGAAGAAAAGGCCGGGCTCTGCTCCGGCGGGGATTTCTGGCACACCAAGGCGGTGGAGCGCCTCGGCATCCCCGCGACGATGGTCAGCGACGGCCCCCACGGCCTGCGCAAGCAGGACGACAAGGCCGACCATCTCGGCGTCAACGAGAGCATCAAGGCGGTCTGCTTCCCGGCGGCCAGCGCCACCGCGGCCTCCTTCGACA
>CAMHEN010000028.1 GCA_946184165.1 uncultured Clostridia bacterium
GGGCTGCTGCAGGGCAAAGCTGATGCCGAGCTTTGCGCGCTCCGTGATGCCGAGCGCGGTGATGTCCTCCCCGTCCAGGAAAATGCTGCCGGAGCGGGGCTTCTCGATGCCCATGATGAGGCGGGCGAGGGTGGACTTGCCGCCGCCGTTCGGCCCCGTGATGACGGTGAACTTCTCGTCGGGGACGACAAAGCTCACGTCCTTGATGATCTCTTTGGTGCTGTCCTCATTCTCAACACCGAAGCAGATGTTCTTGAGTTCAAGCATAGGTTTTGTACCTTTCGTTTATTTTTCTACTAACCTGTATATTATATCATATTTTGCAGAAATCACAAGACCGGTTTCAGCCTTTTGCCGTCGTCATGTAGAGCGTGTAGTCCTGACCGTCGCCGGGGTAGGCGTAGGGCCTGGTATAGCTCTCGTCCATATAGATCGTGTACTCTCCGTAGAGGCCCTCCCAGGGGAGATACTCCCAGTCGGCCGGAAGCTCATAGACCGTTGTGCTCACGCTCTGTCCGCCGCCGCGCCAGTCCTCCCGGACGACCGTTACCTTCCGCAGCGGCCCGTCCCAGGCGTCGAGGAAGGAGAAGTCCGGCAGGGCCGCGTCATAGTCCACCTTGACGCCGCTCATGCGCTGGCCGTCCTCGCTGTAGTAGTTCAGCTCCCGCAGGGCGAGCGTGCCGTAGTCCAGCGTGAGTGTGAGGGCACTGTCCCACTCGGTGACGCCCCGGCCGCGGATCACGCCGTCGCCGACGCTGTCCAGCGTCAGCACCGCGATGCCGTCCAGCCAGTTTGTGAGCCAGCCGTTGTTGTAATCCTCCCCATCCGGGCTGTCATGGATAAAGGAAACCCGGGTGCGCATGACGCCCTTGTCGTCCGCCTCCCGGACGAAGCTGCAGCCCCGGTACTCGCCGCTGACATAGCTCTCCCCGTCCCCCGTGAGGGCGATCGCGCGCCCGTCCCGCCGGAAGAGCCAGGTGGGCATATCCGGCGCAAACTCATTTTCCACGCGGATGCAGTCATAGATCCCCAGCAGGGTATCAAGCTCGTTTTGCGCGAGCAGCAGGTCCCAGTCGAAGGTCAGCGCCGGGTCGACCTGTGCGCCCCGCTCCGGCGGCGTAAGCTCCGCGAGCCGCCAGGCGAAGGCGCTGTCCGCGTCGGGGTTCTGCTCAAAGCGGAGGATGTAGGGAAAGCTCGCGGCGTCGCCGGTGGAGAAATGGCGTATGAGTGTGAGGCACACGGCGTTCTCCCCGGCGCCCCGGATGCGGATCTCCATGGTCCGGCCCAGGGTGTCGTCCAGGCGATGCTTGTGCTGGAAGAAATCCAGATAGGCGGTCCCGTCGGAGCTCTGCAGCACGCGGACCTGGACCTCCTGCCAGTATTGGGGGACGGCGCACGCGGGATCACAGCCGAGACTGCGCTCAAAATTCAGGACCTCTGCCTCTGTCAGAAGGTCCACGCCCTGCGTGCGCCGGAGCCAGGCCGCATACCAGCCCGCGGCCTCCGCGGCGAAGAGCTCGTCCGCCGGCGGCAGGGGGTCATAGCGGCTCAGCTCGTAGCTCGCCATGGCGACGGCGAAGGCCTGGCCTGCAACGCTGTCGGCAAAGGACGCCTCGGCGAAGGCGGACACGGACAGCCCCAGCAGGAGAGCTGATGCAAGGAGGAGAGAGAGCAGCTTTTTCATGGGTCGGCTCCTTTCAAAAGCGTTGTTGAAGTCGTCTGCAAGGTATGGTAAAATAGACTGAATTTTGACAGAAAAAGTTTCAGAACACAGACAGGAGGGTAAAACATGAACAGAGCCGCATCGAAAATCGCCGTATGCATCGCGCTCATCGCCTTTGCGATCCTGGCGTTCTTCCCCGTGGCGCAGAAGGCGTCCGACCCCGCGCGCTACACGGCCTATACCGCATCCCTGGATGAGAAGACAGAGACGGTTTTGAAGCTCATGGCGGCGTCCACCGTGACCTCCGCCGGCATCTCCGCCATCCCGGGGGACACCGCGACGCCGATCGCCGAGAAGCTCGCGGACTTTTCCGAATACTTTCTGCTGATCCTCTGCGTGCTTTACGCGGAAAAATATCTGTTGACCATCATCCCGCTGGGGGTGTTCCGGGCCCTGATCCCGCTGACCTGTCTGTCGTTTATCGCCGGGCGGATCTGGAACCCCCGCTGGATGGACAGGCAGGGCTTCAAGCTCCTGCTCATGAGTCTCGCACTGCTCGCGGTCATCCCGCTGAGCATCAGAACCTCCGACCTCATCTATGACACCTACCGCCACTCCATCGACAATACCATCGCCTCGGCCGAGCAGCTCTCGGATGAGACCTCGGAGCTCGCCGCGGCGGAGGACACGAACATGCTGCGCTCGATCCTGAACCGCCTGTCCGAGACGCGGGACAGTCTGACCGAGAAGGCCTCCACCGTCATGAACCGCTTTGTGGAGAGCCTTGCGGTGATGATTGTGACCTCCTGCGTGATCCCGATCCTGGTGCTGCTGTTTTTCGTCTGGATCATCAAGCAGCTCACGGGTGTGGACGTGCGGGATATCGCGCCCCGCAGCCCCATGCGCCCCCGCAACGGGAGACGGAACGATGAGGCGGCGGAGCGTCAGCAGCGCTCCAGCATCTGAGAGACGAGCAGGGCGAAGGCCTCCAGCCCCTTCTGATCCTCGGCGTTGAAGCGGCCGGGCCACGGGCTGTCCAGATCCAGAACGCCGACCACCTGCCCCTTTACCCGCAGGGGGACGACGATCTCGGAATTCGAGTCGCTGTCGCAGGCGATGTGCCCGGGGAAGAGGTGCACGTCCGGTACAAGCTGGGTACGCTCTTCCCGCACCGCCGTCCCGCAGACGCCGCGGCCCACCGGGATCTCGATGCAGGCAGGCTTTCCCTGGAAGGGACCGAGGACCAGGCGGCCCTCCTCCATCAGATAGAAGCCCGCCCAGTTGAGATCCTCCAGCCCCTGAAAGAGGAGCGCCGAAGCGTTTGCGAGATTTGCGATCCGGTGCGGCACCCCGTCCGTGAGGGCCAGAAAGCGTTTGCACAGTATTTCATAATCCGTCATCGTGTAAGCCTCCAATCGTTTGCTTCATTGCATTCAGTATATCCTATATCCCGCATTTTTTCCACTACAACCATCGGAATCGGGGAGGTCGGGCCTTGGAAATCTTCAGCGGCCTTACAAACTGGCGCCTTACCGTAAGGCGGGAGTCAAGCGGCGTCACGATCCTGCGCGCCCTGACCTGCGACAGGATCGCCGTTTTACCGGAGGAGCTCTTCGGCCTGCCGGTAACAGCGCTCGCCGACCGCGCCCTCGCCGCCGGGGCCGCCCCCGCGGAGGGGGAGGAAGTGCGTATTCTGGGCGGGACGGAATCGGACGCGTGGGACAACCGCGGCATCACGGATCTCACCCTGCCCCGGACGCTTTTGAACATCGGAGACTACGCCTTCATGAACCTCCGATCCATGGAGACGCTGCGCTTTTCGGACGATCTGCGCACCACCGGCAGCGCGAGCTTTATGAACTGCCGGGCCTTTTCGGAAATCGACCTCACGCGCACGGGACCACGGCAGGGGCCCGCCCTCGCCGCCGTGGTGCGCACGCTCTCGCAGGAGCTGGACGTGATCGTCCGAAACGCCGACGGGGCCGTCCTGCGCCTCATCTTCCCCGAATACATCGAAAACTATACCGAGAACAGCCCCGCCCACCACTTTGAGCTCAAGATCAGCGGCGGGGGCTACGCCTACCACATGGTCTTCCGGGACAAGGCGCTCTCAGTCTCGGACTATGACGCCCTGTGGCGGGATTATCTCGCCGCGGAGCATGACGATCGGAGCGCCCTGCGCCTCGCCTATTATCGCCTGCGCTGTCCTTCGGAGCTCCCGGACCGGGCGCGGGAACAGTACGCGGCTTATCTTCTGCGCCGTATGGGAGACGCCCTCTCGTATGCTCTGCACGAGCGGGACGGGGAGGGCCTGCGTCTTTTGCTGGGACTTGGCGATTGTGCCGACGCGGTCCTGGACGCCGCCCTGCGTGAAGCCCGGGATCTCCGTGATACCGAGGCGACGGCGTTCCTTCTGGAAAAGCGGCACAGGCTCTCCCGGGCAGGGCGGGCACGGAGGTTTGAGCTGTGATGGAAGAAAACAATCTCAGCGCCGTCGGGCGTGATATCCTGTTCGCGGGGCGAAGCCAGCTCTGCCTCGCCCTGCCGTATCTGAGCGGGTCCTTCTGCGCCCTCGTCCCTGCGCCGGGGGACACGGTCACCACCGCGGCCGCGACAGATGGGGAGACCCTCTATTATAACGCCTCCTTCCTCGCCGCGGGCTTTCTCAAGGGCAAAACCTTCGCCCCGCGCCTCACCCTGCACATGGTGCTGCACTGTCTCTTCCGGCATCTCAAAAAACGCCGGGGCCGGGACGCGGCCCTCTGGGATCTCGCCTGCGACGCTGCGGTGGAGAGCGTCCTCGATTCTCTGAATCTCCCCTGCCTCGGCGTGGACGAGAGGCCGCCGCGCAGGCTCTTCTTAGCGGAGTGCCGGCGGGAAATGAAGGTTCTGAGCGCCGAGGGCATCTACCGCATGCTTTTGAGAGAGCGCCTGCCGGACTATCGGATCGCGAGCCTCTCCCGTCTTTTCGCCATGGACGACCACGGCCTCTGGGATTTGGAGGAGAAGCGGGAGCGGGAACGGAGCGAGCGCCAGGATCAGCACTGGCAGGACGCGGCCTCCCGTTCCCAGACGGCGCTCGAGAGCCTGGTATCCGAGCGCGGCGCCGGGGGCGAGAATGTGATGGAGCAGCTCTCCGTCTCCGCCCGGGACGATGTGGACTACCGCAGGTTCCTCCGCCGCTTTGCGGCGCCCCGGGAGGTCCTGCACGCGGACGGGGACGCCTTCGACTATATCTACTACACCTACGGTCTGCGGCACTATGGCAACATGCCGCTCATCGAGCCGCCGGAGACCCGGGAGGAGCGGCGCATCGAGGACTTCGTCATCGCGATCGACACCTCCATGTCCACCTCCGGCACCCTGGTGCGGGAGTTTCTGGCGAGCACCTACGCCATTCTCCGCTCCACCGACAGCTTCACGCGAAAGCTCAACATCCACATCCTCCAGTGCGACGATCAGCTCCGCTCCGATCAGAAGATCGCGAGCCTCGAGGAGCTCCGGCGCTACATGGAAAACCTGCCCCTCTCGGGGGGCAGCGCCACGGATTTCCGCCCGGTGTTCGAGCATGTGGACAAGCTCGTCGCGGCGGGCAGCTTCACCAATCTCCGGGGACTTCTCTATTTCACCGACGGCATGGGCGTCTACCCCGAGAAACGCCCGGACTATGAGACGGCCTTCATCCTTCTGGAGGAGCCGCCCTTGTCCGTGAAGATCCCGCCCTGGGCCATCCGCATCATGCCGGAGCTGCCCTGGAGACAGCCGCGGGAGAGCTTCGACGAATTCTGGCAGGAGGAAGTTTTGGCCGAGCTGCCGGAACTTTGATTCGATTGAAAGCATGGCTTTCAATCAAGATACGCGCGTTTATCGCATGCGGCTTACGGGGGACAAGCCGCGTTTGGTCGACGCGAGGGTTCGCTTTGCTCATCTATGGTGTTTTTGAGGCGGCAAAGCGGCCTCAAAAACGATTTGAATCAGAGGTCATATTATGAACATCAAACAAGCCAAGGAGCAGATCCGCAACACCCTGCGCGCCTATCTCGACCGGGACGCGCTGGGCAACACCCGCATCCCCGCGGTCCGGCAGCGCCCGGTGCTGCTGATCGGCCCGCCGGGCATCGGCAAGACCCAGATCATGGAACAGATCGCAGCGGAGGAGAACGTGGGCCTCGTGTCCTACACCATCACCCACCACACCCGCCAGAGCGCCATCGGTCTGCCCTTTATTGAAAAGCGGGTCTATGACGGGGTGGAGCACACCGTCACCGAGTACACCATGAGCGAAATTTTGGGTTCTGTCTACGCACTGATGGAGAGGACCGGCATCCGGGAGGGCATTTTATTTCTGGATGAGATCAACTGCGTGTCCGAGACCCTGGCCCCCATGATGCTGCAGTTTCTCCAGTGCAAGACCTTCGGCAACCAGAAGCTGCCGGAGGGCTGGCTCATCGTCGCGGCGGGCAATCCCCCGGAGTATAACCGCTCCGTCCGGGATTTCGACGTGGTGACACTGGACCGCGTCAAGCGCATCACGGTGGAGGAGGACTTCGCGGTCTGGAAGGAGTATGCCCTCCGCAAGGGTCTGCACGGAGCCGTGGTCTCCTATCTCGATCTCAAGAAAGAGAACTTCTACCGCATCGAAAACAGCCCCGAGGGGATGCAGTTTGCCACCGCCCGCGGCTGGGAGGATCTGAGCGAGATCCTGTACGCTTATGAGGATCTCGGCATCGCCCCGGACACGGAGCTTGCGGTGCAGTATATCCAGCTTCCCGCCGTCGCCCGGGACTTTACGAACTATTACGCCCTCTATAACAAATACCGCCAGGTTTACCATATCGACGAGATCCTGCGGGGGAACGTCCCAAAGGTGACGCTCTCGGAGTTTGCCGCCGCGCCCTTCGATGAAAAGCTCGCCGTGATGGGGCTTTTGCTGTCCCGCCTTGCGGAGGCCGCGCGGGAGGCCCGGCGGCAGGACGAGCTCTGCGCCGCCCTCTATGATACCCTCGCCGGGGTGAAGGCGCGCCTGCCGGAAGCCCCGGCCGATACCCTGCCCGAGATCCTCACCGTCCGCCGCGCGGCGCTCAGGCGCGCGTCCGACGCGGGGCAGGAGGACCGGGAACAGAAGAACCTGCGGCAGAAAGAGATCAACAGCCTCGAGGCATATGAGAAGGCCCTCGCGGAATCGAGCGCCGACCCGGAGGGGCAGATGGAGCTTCTGCGCGGCCTTTTCGCCGCTGAGACGGAGAAGCGTGAAACTCTCGCCGGGGAGACGGGGCACATGTTCGACAGCGCCTTCGCCTTCCTCGAGCAGGCCGTGGGACAGAGCCAGGAGCTGGTCCTCTTTGTGACGGAGATCACCGCGGGCTTCGACACCGCCTGGTTCGTGGGCGAGTTTGGCTGCGACGCTTACTTCCGCCACAACCGGGAGCTCCTGTTCGACGAGACGCGGCAGAGCATCCTGGATCGACTGTCGAGGTCTTGAACGATCTGCACCGCTGTGATAGAGTATAAGAAACCAACAAGGGAGCTGAACGTATGAAGTATCTGTTCGTCGTGGCCCATCCGGACGATGAGGTCCTGGGCGCCGGCGCGACCATCCATAAGCTGATACAGCGCGGGGACGAGGTGGCGGTCGCCACCATGGCAAACCACGCCGCCGCCCGCGCGAACATCTCCGCGACGCTGCAGGACGATCAGGCCCGTGCCCACAGGGTGCTGGGGGTGGGAAAGACCTATGCGGCGGATTTCCCGAACATCAAGATGAACACCGTGCCGCACCTGGAGCTGGTGCAGTTTATCGAGCACTGCATCGGGGATTTCGGCGCGGAGGCCATCGTCACCCACCATCCCTCGGACACGAACGTGGACCACGCCATGACCAGCGGCGCGGCCCAGGCGGCGGCGCGCCTCTTCCAGCGGCGGGAGGGCATGGCCCCCCTCAGGAGCTTTTCCTATATGGAGGTCCCCTCCTCCACGGAGTGGTCTCTTGACAGCGCGGCAAACCGTTTTATCCCGAATCTCTTTGTGGAGATCGGGGAAGCGGGCGTGGAGGTGAAGCTCGAGGCTCTGCGCTGCTATGCCGGAGTCATGCGTCCCTATCCCCACCCCCGGTCCGAGGAGGCGCTGCGCGGCCTTGCCGCCTGGCGCGGGGCCCAGGCCGGCTGCCTCTATGCCGAGGCCTTTGAGACCGTCTTCAGAAGGCTCTGAGGTGCGCCATGCATACCACATATCTCTTCTTAAAGCGCCTCTTCGACGCGGGCTGCGCGCTTCTGGGCCTCGCGGTGAGTTCGCCCCTGTGGCTCGTCGCCGCGGCGGGGATCGAGCTTTCGGACCCCGGGCCGGTCTTCTACATGGCCAACCGCGTCGGAAAGGACAATCGGACCTTCCGCATGTTCAAGTTCCGCTCCATGCGGCAGGGCAAGGCAAACGAGGCCGTCTTTCGCGGGGATGAGGACCGCATCTTCCCCTTCGGGCACTTTATCCGCGACACCAAGATCGACGAGCTGCCCCAGCTTCTCAACATCCTCAAGGGGGACATGAGCATCGTGGGTCCCCGCCCCGCGGCGGTGGACCAGATGGCCGTCACCCGCGGCGGGCGCTACGCCCGGGCGGGCGAGGTACAGGCGGGCCTCACCGGCCCTTCGGCACTCTACGACTACATATACGGCGACAGCGTGGAGGGCGCCGCGGAATATGAGACGCTGGTCCTGCCTACAAGACTCGAGCTGGATCTTGTGTATCTCGAAAAGATGGGCGCCCTCTTCGATCTCAAAATGATTGTCTGGACTGTGGTCTGCATCCTCGCCTCCGTCGCGGGACGCAGGCCGGAGAAAATATTCGGTACCCTCGTCCGCTGGGCGCAGGAGCACCGGAAAGGAGCGGCAGAGACATGAGCGAAAAACTGAAGGTCGTGGTCATGACCCAGGCCGACCGCTTTTTTATCCCGAAGAATATCGACAAGGCAGCGCGCGTCTGTGAGCTGCAGGAGATCGTGCAGGTCAACTGCAAGTCCGCCCTGGAGAACAGGCTCAGCGACTATTACAGATGGTTCGGCCTCTGGCAGTGCGCGAAGATGGGCGTCGTCACCGTCGGGCGCGAGGCGGAGCGGGTCCTCGACCGGCTCGCGGGCTACCGGCTCTTCGGCGGCTGCTGCTCGGTGAAGGACGCCGCGAAGAAGAACAACGTCCCCTTCCGCGTCATCACGGACTCGAATGATCCCGCCTTCGTTGCGCATATCCGCGACCTCGCCCCCGATCTCATCATCTCCTATTCGGCCCCCCAGATCATCAAGCCCGAGCTTCTGAGCGTGCCGAAGCACGGGGTCATCAACGTGCACGGCGCGCTCCTGCCGGACTACCGCGGCTGCCTGCCCTCCTTCTGGTATCTCTACAACGACGAGAAGCTGGGCGGCGCCACGGTCCATTACATGAGCGCGAAGATCGACGACGGGGACATCATCGAGCAGGGCAGCGTGGACCTCTCCGACTGCCGCAGCATGTTCCAGCTCATGAAAAAGACCAAGACCGTCGGCGGCGAGCTGATGATCCGGGCCATCCGGGACATCGCGGACGGCACCGTCACCCGCCGGAAGAACGAGACGGACAAGGGCAGCTACTACACCTGGCCCACCGTGGCCGAGGCACGGGAGTTCCGCAGAAAAGGCAAGCGGCTGATTTGATGCCTGCCTTTCCATAAAAGCAATATGCCGCAGTTACAGCGGAACATATCCGGATGCAAAACCGTAGGGGTCGATCCCCAGATCGACCCGCCAACCCCCGGGATTGGGGAAAACGGCGGGCCGATGTGGGCATCGGCCCCTACGAGTCTTTTTTGTTCTCCTTCGCCTGCTGCAGCTTACGGCGCCGGCGGTTGATGTAGCGCTCGAGCTCGCCGCTGTTGAGAAATTCCGCGAGCACATACTGCTCGAACACCGGCACGGCGCAGGAATAGAAGCCCAGCTTCTCCCGCCAGGGCTCGGCCAGCGCCTCCGGCAGGACGAGATAGGCCGTGCGCATGGAGGGGGCGAAGCTGCGGGAGAAGGTGTTGAGGTACAGGACCCTCTCCGGCGCGAGGGAACAGATCGTCTCGATCTGTTTCGTGGCGGAGGCGAGCTCCGAATCGTAGTCGTCCTCCACAATATAGCTGTCCCGGGTGCGGGCCCAGCCCGCGTACTCGTGCCGCTTGGAGGCAGTGGCGGTGATGCGGCTGGGGTAGCTGTTGAAGGGCGTCACATGCAGGACGGCCGCGGTGCTGCCCTCCAGCGCCTGGGAGAGGATGCCGTCGCTCCCCATGGGGAGGCCGACGCACACCGCGCCGTTCGCCCCGTAGACCTGGCGGATGCGGGCATAGCAGGGCTCCTCCAGCGCAAAGCGGGACCCGGCGCCGAAGAACTGCGCGATCAGCGCGTAGAGGTACTCCGCGCCCGCGCCCACCAGAATGCGCTCCGGCGCGACCGTGAGACCGCGGGAGCGCGCGATGTAGGCCGCGATGGCCTCCCGCAGCTCCGGCACCCCGGGCCCGGGGCTGCGCTCCAGGATGCGGCGGTCGTATTCGCTGAGCACCCGGCGCATGGTCTTGGCCAGCACCGAGAAGGGGAAGTCCTCCGGGACGCTGAGCGTGCCCGCCGCCTGCCGCGGGACGGGGAGGGGGGTCTCCTGCCGCGGCGCGCCGCCAAAGGAGACGTAGCAGCCGCTGCGCTCGCGCAGCTCCGCATAGCCCTCGTCCGCAAGCAGGGCGAAGGCGTGTTCCACCGTCACGAGGCTGACGCCCAGCTCTCCGGCCAAAAGCCGCTTGGAGGGGAGCTTCGCCCCCAGGGGCAGCACCCCGGCGAGAATATCGTCCCGGAGCTGCCGGTAGATCTGCATATAGGCGCTCTCACGCCGGGATCTGTCGATCGTGTATTTCATCTGGTCTTATAAAAAACTCCTTAACTGGTGATATACATAAGTTCAGTTCATGATTATAATGCAGCCATACCAAAAGTCAAGGGGCGATGTTCCATGAAAGAAAACAAAATCCGAACCCGGGATCTCACGGTGACGGCGCTGCTGATGGCGCTGAACATCATCATGAGCACCAGCGTTCTCTCCATCCCGGTCCCCGGCGGGCATATGTATCTGAACGACGCGGTCATCGTCACGGCGGCCATCCTGCTGGATCCCTTCTATGCCTTCATGGTGGGCGGCGTCGGGGCCTTTATCGGCGACATGCTCTTCTACCCCGCGCCCATGTTTGTGTCTCTCGCGGTGCACGGGCTGCAGGCCGTGATCATCTCCCTCTTCGTCCACCGCTGGATGAAGGAGAAGCCCTTCCGGGCCTCCCTGGTCGGGGCCATAGTCGGCTGGGTCGTCACCTTCACGGGCTACAGTCTCGGCCGCGCCTTCGTGTACAGCACGCCGGCCTATGCCGCGGCAAAGCTGCCCTTCCAGATCCTGCAGACGGCTGTCGGCTCCGCCGCGGCGCTCTTTCTCTGCTGGGGCGCCCCGCACCTTGTGCGCCTTTACAAGAAGCAGTTCGGGAGCGCATAATACGAAGCTCCAGCTTATCTAAAAAGTCCTTCTGAGGACTTGTTTGCCTGCGCTTTGCCGCGGAGCATTTTGCTCTCTGTCAGGGATAAATGCCGCTGTCGTCTGGCAGAAAGACGATTACCTGACCAAGGAGGCCGAAGTCTTCATCTCCTTCTGCCGAAGAACATTTGCGTCGACTTGATGCATCAATACTCTGCGCAGAAACGCGTTATTATTGTCATATTGAAAACGGAGGCTGACAGTCATCTTTTTCCAGCCTCCGTTTATTTTTTATATTTCTTTCATTTTCCCATCGCTCAGCACATCCATCATAATCTTCGCGCCGAGGCGGAATGCTTCGATGAAGGTCTCACAGTCAGTCAGCACAGTAAGCTCTCGCCGTGCGGTTATGCAGGCTTCAAACTGTTCCTTTCGCTTTTCAGTCAGAGTGCCGGGCAGCGTATCCCCGGCCTTCACGGCCTCCTTGAGCGCCCCGGAATTCTGACTGCCCTTCCCGAAGCTGCGCTCACCGGGATGAATGTCTCCCATATAAAGGTCTTCAAGAACCTGTATTCTCGACACCCCCCTCAGCAACAGATCAGTTCGCTTATCACGATCTCTTCCGCACGGTTATAATGACTATATGATGGCGAAACGCCGCAGATTGGCTGCGGCGTCCTATATTCATTGCAGTGAGCATCGCGCAAATGATTATGAAACTATTCGCTGCCAAACTTGTCGTCTGGCAGCGAATGATCATTATGGATGCAGTTCATGCACCTGACCCATTCAAGCGGTGTTGCCTCAGGGAATAGTATCAGGCCTTCGGGGTGCCGTCGGCATTGAAGAGGGGCAGCGGGGCGAGGACGATGATGTCGTCCCGATCTGCAGCCTCGCCCTCGGCAAGGACGGCCATGCGGCCCGCGACGATGCCGCCCGCCTGGCGCACCAGCTCCTCCACCGCATGCAGCGACTCGCCGGTGGAGATCACGTCGTCCACGATGAGCATGCGCTTGCCCCGGATGAAAGCAGCGTCCTCGGCGTCGAGCACCAGGCGCTGCACGCCCATGGTGGTGATCGACTTGACCGTTACCTCAAAGGTGCCCTGCATATAGGCCTTGGCTCCCTTGCGGGCGACAAAATAGCGCTCCGCCGCGCTCTGCCGCGCCATCTCGTAGGCCAGGGGGATCGCCTTGGCCTCGGGGGCGATGATGTAGTCATACTCCGGGGCGCGCTTGAGAAGCTCCGCCGCGCAGTGGACCGTCAGCTCCACATCGCCGAACATGACGAAGGCGCCGATGCAGAGCTCGTCATTGAGTTTGCAGAGGGGCAGGTCACGCTTGAGGCCGGCAATATCCATCTCGTAAGTCATTTGTATTCCTCCTGAAAACTTAGGCAAATGCAGACTCCGTTTTTGCATTTGGCCATTTTTTACAACAGTATAATATTACCGTATCTTCCGGAAAAATCAAGAGGAAAGTGTGCCGCTGTGCTCGTTTCACAAAAAATGTCCTGTTGGCATTTTTGTGAAACGAGCGTGCGGGTGCTGATTATTTGTTTTTCTCCTCCCCGGCGGGGGCGACGTTCGATTTCAGCACGGCGATCCCCTTCACGATCCAGGGGTGCAGGGGCGCGCCGAGCCTGCCGGCGTTTTCCAGAATGCTGCCGAGCTCTGTCAGAAAGTACCAGTACGTCACCACCATCGTAAACCCGTCGGGCCACTCAAAACCGCGCAGGAGGGGCAGGATGGCGTCGGTGTGCAGGACCACCCGGACCCCGAGATCGGCAAAGGCCGCGGTGCCCACGGCGATGATCGTCCCCAGCTTGTGGCGCAGCCCTTCGCGGGCGGCGGCGCTGGACCATTCCCCACGGGCGCGGGCGGCCATGGTGCCGGTGATGTAGTCCGCCGCCATGGCCAGCACGAGGAAGACGACAGCCCACCCGAGATAACCCCAGAGAGCGGTCAGCGCAGCCACGGCGCCGGTCAGAAACGCCTTGATGTCAGTCGCTTTTTCCGTATTCATATGCAGGTTTCCTCCTTTTCGTCAAGCAATCTGCGCAGGCGCGCGTTCTCCGCGGCCTGTTTTTTGATGATCTCCGCCTGGCGCTGTGTGAGATCGCAGAGCTCTTCGAGAGTCCCGCCGCTCCCGCCGCCGATCACGAGGCGCCGGAAGCGCTCGCTCCGCACCTCGTCCAGATCGACGGGGCCGTCATACCCGGGGAGTCTTCCCTGATCCGTGCTCTGCCACAGATCGCAGGGCATGTCCGGCGCCCGCCCGTAATGGGCGGTCCAGATCAGCACGTCCTCCGGCAGATCCCCCGGGCCGATCTTCGCCCAGAGATTGTACTCCGAGCCGTAGACGCCCGGGAGATAGCCCGCCCCGCGCACCTCGGCGCAGAAGGCCCGCACGATCTCCAGCAGCTTTTCCCTCGAGAGGGCGAGCTGCTCCGGCTCCTCCAGATCCAGATACAGGCCCAGGGGCATCGGGAAGCCCCCGATCGCTTCCAGAAGATACGCCGCCTCAAGCCGCGCCTGTTCGGACGTGAGCGCATGTGAGTAGCAATAGCCGCCCGTCGGAACGCCCGCCCTCCCGGCCCGGGTGTAGTGGACGGGCGCCATGGGATCTTTGATTGCGGCGCCCTCCGTGACCTTCAGGATGACGAAGCCGCAGCCGGCCTCTGCCGCGGCCCCGATGTCCAGCTCCGCCTGCCAGCGGGAAACGTCGATCCCCCTCATCTCCTTCCGCCCCCTGTCGCGCCGATGATGGCCAGCGTCACCAGCATTCCGAGCAGAAGTCCGGCCAGAAAGCACTCCCAGGCCGGGATAAGCGCGAGATCACTCAGCCACTCTCCCCTATACAGCATCATCGCCCGGCGCACCCCTTTATACGCCCTCCGCGGCGGGGGCGGCCGCCGCGTGGGGGAAGGCCTTGTGTTCCAGTGCGAAGCCCTCCCGGCTCAGAAGGGACACCGCATCCATGGGATGCTCGCTGTCCACGGCCTGGCCGCAGAGTCTGTAAAACTCCCTGCGCGCCTCATTCTCCGTCTCGAAGACCGATACCGGCACCGCCGCCGTTCCGTCCTGCTTGTTTGCGATTCTGACAACCACGAAGTTTTTCATCTGTGCGTCCTCCTCCAATGTATTCGTTGACTGCAAAACCCCGGCTCTGCAGCCGTTTATGCCTGCATGAGCGCTGTGAGCTCTTCCGCCACGGTGGTTCGGCTCACGTTTACGCCCGGCATGATCACGCCGCCCGACGCGATTGCCTCCGTCGTTTTGTAAAAGCCCGTGCCGACGAAGAGGAACGCCCCGGCCTCATAGTTGCGGGACGCCGTCCAATCCCCCTCCGTCGGGGCGACGGCGCCGAGAATGCCGCGAACGAGTCCTTCCGCTCGGGACTGCACCGTCTCCAGATAGGCGCCGCAGACAGCGGATACCTCCCCGCAGTCAGCCCTGATCCGGTTGACGCCGGCAAGGGTGCGCAGCTCCTGCGGCGTAAGCTGAAAGACGGCCGGCTCCGCCAGGGGGTAGTACAGGAGCTTGCCGGACAGGCCCTCCTTGACCTCCGCCGGTGTTGAAAACCTGCTGTCGCGCAGGATACCGGTGGCGTTTGCAATCCCTGCCGCGATGCAGTTGTTTGAGATCCCGTCAAAGGTGACGACCTGCTGGCCGTAGCAATCGGCAAGGATTGAGGCCCTTTCGTTTTCTCTCAGGCTCCTGCCCGGTGTGTTGAACGTAAAAGCGTTTTCCACGGAACTGTACGCAAAATAATGGATCGTCCCCATATCCACAGCCGTCCATGTTACGGTCAGCGTGCCGCTCAGCACATCCAGCTCCCCGCCGTAGACCGTCCCCGCCAGGCTCTCCCAGGAGAAGGGGCAGTCGTGCCGTTCGGAAACATACTCCGTCGCTGCGGGCCCTTCTTCCAGCTGCAGGCCGGTCGAGCCGCTCGGAAAAACGAGCCGGATGTAGGCGGCGCCGGGCGGTGCGGTCATGCCCCCCGTAATCCTCCCGCTGCGGGAAACGGCCGCCGCCACGGGAACGCGCTCCAGGAAATGCCTGCCGGAATCGTAGACAGCCGCGTATGCTCCCGCTTCAAAGTTTCCGTTTTTCACATACTGGAGGGCGTATTCCGTACCGCCGCGGACTTCGATATACGTCTCCGTACAGGCATAGGCGTTGTTTTCGATCAGTCTTCCGTCCGAACCGATCATCACGCCGCTGACCGTCTCCGGGGCACAGGCGTCCAGCAGGTTTTTCCCCGACTGCGTCAAGGTCACGCCGGTGTACCCGATGAGCGGCCTCTCGTTCACAGGACTTATGACCCCGCTGCCGGTGCGTGCGGGCACAAGGCGCACGGCCAGCTTCTTGAGCGGCAGGCCGGCGGACGCGGCGCGAAAGCTCACCGCGGCGCCGGAGGCTGCAGCGCTCTCATAGAGCTGCGCGTTCTCCGCGTTGATGGCCGCCTGGCTCTTCCGAAGCGCCGTGTCAAAGACGCTGTCCGCCGCCACCTGGACCTTATCATATTTGATCACTTTCATCGCTGTATCTCCCCTCAGAAGAGTTCCGCGCCGTCAGGGCAGCGTCCCGGGACCGTACTCGAGGACCACGGTATATCCGAAGAGAGCCGCGTCGGCCTCAAGGCTGTGCATGCCGGAGTCCGTGTAGGCGCCGCTCTCCGCGTCCCAGATCCACCAGTTCCCGTTCTCCCCCGTCTTCGGCGGGTGGGCCGCCGAGGCCGCGGCCCGCCGGGCGCTGCGCTCCGCCCGTTCCGCCGCATCCCGCGCCTCGGTCATATATTTTGCCTTGACGGCGGTATCGCCGAGGTTTACGTGGAGGGTGCCCCGCTCCCTCTGCGTCTGCTCATAACATGCCATTTCTTCCCTCCTGTCCGTGGGCGAGCACGTCCACGACGTTGATCTCCCGCACCTCGCTGTGCACCTCTTCCCCGTCCTGCAGCAGGACCGCCGCCTGGACCCAGGCCGGTTCACAGGGCATGAGGAGCGCGGTCTCCGCGCCGGAAAACGTGACGCAGGCATTGTGTGCGTCGATCATCTCCGCATCCCGCAGTCCCCGGCAGAGTCTGACGCGCCCGCCCTGCACCACCGTCAGGCGGAAATCCCGCATGGCGCTCACCTCCCCCTCGAAGCTGACATTGAGGGGAAAGCTCTCGTGTCTCACCGCGTTGATCATCCCTCGCTCTCACCTCCCGAAAGCGTGATCTCCGTGATCTCCAGCGTATTGCCGCAGCAGCAGGAGCCGATGCAGTATGCGCCGCTCAGCGCCGACACGTCCAGCGTGACCGTCTGCTCCGTCCCGATCTGGACGTCCGGCCAGAGGATTTCCGCCGCGTGGGGCTCCAGGTACTGGAGGACCTTGTCCGGGCTCTGATCGACGCAGAGCTTGGTGCGGTACTGGCGGATATACCGGCAGACGCCCTTGACAGTGAGCATCGTATAAGCGCTCAGATCCACCGCCGGGCTGATCCAGAACCCGCTGCCGGTCTCCACGATCCTGCGGTCCGTAACGCCGGCGTTCTCACCCCGGACGCTGCAGCCGTCCGCAAGTCCGTTCTGCGGTGACAGCAGCTCGAGCCGCCCGGTAAAGTCCATGCCGATCACGCGAAACTCCCCGGCGGCGACTGTCACGCTGCGGCTCTTCTCCTGCTCGCCGCTGCGGATCGTCAAAGTCCAGGTCCCGGCGGAGGGGAGAGAGAAGGCCGCAAGCCCCGGGGCGTTTTCCGCCGTGAGGCGCTCCGTGCCCTTTTCACACAGGCAGGTGCTCCCGGCGGGGAAGCGCACGCCGATCATGGCGCAGGCCCCGGCAGCGACGCTGCCGGCTCCGCCGCCTCTTTTCATAAGAAAGGCTTCTCCCATGGCTTCACTTCCTTACACATAAAATCCGGATGGGCAGCGCCGCCGTCGGGCGGGCGGAGGCCCAGACGTTCAGACTGTTCTGCGCGGCGGTCGCCCGATAGAGGCGCGCGAAGTTTTCAAGTCTCTCCCTGTCCTCGGTATAGGTCCCGCTGAGCGCGACGTCGACGAGGGGCGTATCTGCCGCGCGCAGCCCCGGCAACGCCACGGACTGGGTATACGGCGCCTCAGAGCCCTGCCAGGCGTCAGCCGAAAGCTCCGCCCCGTACAGCGCACTGACCGCGTTGGCGGCCAGCTTTGCCTCGGTGACCGCGCCGTTTTCCAGGTTGCCCGTCTTGACGGTGAGCGGGTCCGCGCCGTCCGGCAGATGTCGGCTCGCGTGGCTCGGCATGGCGGCCAGAGCGGCGTTGAAGGTCGCCTCCGTGCCCTGAAAGCCCGCCTCTGCCGCCGCCGCAAAGGCGCTGGCGCCGGCGGGACCTGCCGCCCCGTCCCGGCCCGCCGGGCCGCGGATATTGCGTACGGTCGGGTTTTCCAGTCCCCCGTCGTTGGTCCAGGAGAGGTTTCCGTCCGCATCTATGCTGGGCCGGAAGGTCGCGCCCGCGTCGCCCGCATCGCCCTTCGCACCCTGCATGGGGCCGTTGTTCACCCAGCGGCCGCTCAGCGCGTCCCAGATATAGATCTCATAGGGTGCCCGCGTACCAACGGCATAGGCCTCGCCGGGGGCGGGATCCGTTACCGCGGCGGTGAGCTCCTCCTCGCTTTCGTAATAACCTGCGATCATGAAGCTCGTCCCGTCCCTGCCGTTGAAGCGGCCGGACTCGGCGTCGGCTCTGAGCGCCCGGACAGCGGCCAGCGCCTGCGCCGCGTCGTTTGCGATCTGCTCGGCCACGCTCAGCGGCATCTCGTGCAGCGGCGCGTCCACAAGGCCGGACTCCTTCACCGTGATGATCACCGGCGCGGTAGTGAGGCGGCTCCCCTCCCGGACGCCGGTCAGATAGACGGTCCACTCGCCGCTCGTGAGGTTGAGGCTCTTATCCTCGGTGATGCGGTCGCCGCTGTCCAGAATGAGGTCATAGACCTGCGCGCCGGGCCCCTCTCCCTTGCGGAAATGCACCCAGCGGGAGTAGCCGTCCCACTCGCTGCCGAGGAACCACACCTGTACGGTCAGGTAGTTCAGGCTGTCCGCCGCGACCACCGGCGTATAGATGCGCAGGTTCTGCCCGCTGACGTATAGCTCAATCATGTTCTCCCTCCTCGTTGAGCTGCAGGGCAAGCCGGATGAGGTAGTCCCGCAGCTGTTTGATCTGCTGCTTCTCGTCTCCCGTGAGGATGGGCGGCAGCTCGATCATCCCACATCACTTCCCATCGTCAGAATTTTCGCCACGGAGTAGAGGCGCACTTCGCCCTTGCCCCTGATCTTCATGCGCATGTGGTCGCAGCGCCGGGGTCTTACGGGCAGCGTGACCGTGCGCGTCCCCTTCATCTTGATCCTGCCCTGACGGACCCACTCGCCGCTGGAGTCATACTCGAGATAGACGTCGAGCTGAGCCCCCTCCTCCAGAGAGAGCCTGAGATTGTAGCGGGAGACATACTTCCGGTCCGGAGCCTGGTAGGCGAGCATTCCCGTCTCCGCCTCCCAGGAGACACAGGGCTCCGGCGTGCCGACGCTTCCGTTCAGCGCGAGGAGCGCGTTTTCGGTCTGGCAGAAGAGCTCGTCCCCCAGGGAGGCAAAGCACAAGGCGTGCAGCTCGTCCTCCCGCATCCAGAGATTGCGCCGGATGTCATAGACGAAGAGATTCCATTCCCCCGCGGCGTTTTTCATGGAGATGTAGTAGCGCTCGCCAAGCACCCCCGCCGCGGCATCGCTGTAGCGCTCCTCGCCGAGGGCGTCGCTGATGCTCTCGGGAAAACTGCCCTGGTAGGCACAGACGTCGGAGCGGCTCTTGTAGAGGAGCGTCTCGTTGACCACCTGCAGGCTCCCGGCGCAGCCCTCCTGCACGCCGCGGCAGACGATCTCCGCGATCTGGTGCGCGCCCGCGGGCGATACGGTGACGCGGTGGATGCGGTTTTCCTTGAAGAACATCGGGCAGCCCAGATAGTTCACCGCCCCGGTCCAGGGGCCGTCGGAGCCGACGGAGGCCGTCCAGGAGTCGGTGCTGAGGCCCATGTACTGCCGCCAGTTTTTGAAATCGCCGAGGGCGCAGCAGTATATCT
>CAMHEN010000029.1 GCA_946184165.1 uncultured Clostridia bacterium
GCGGAACCAATTTCGAGCGTCCGGACTTCAAGCGCATGATGGACGATGTGGAGGCTGGGAAGATCAACTGCATTGTCACAAAAGACCTTTCCCGTTTTGGCCGCGAGCATGTGATGATGGATTATTATCTGGAATTCATGTTCCCGGAAAAGCACATCCGCTACATCGCCGTCACAGAGAACGAGGACACCGAAAAGGGCCTGAGCGATTTCGTTCCTTTCAAGAACCTGTTCAACGAGTGGTTTGCCAAGGATACCAGCAGAAAGGTAAAAGCGGCGCTGAAAGCAAAGCACGCAGCTGGGGAAAGAACGGCTACCTATGCTCCGCTCGGATACAAAAAGGACCCCGATGTGAAAAACAGGATCGTGATCGACGAAGAAACCCGGTGGGTCGTTGAAAAGATTTTCGATCTTGCTGCCCATGGATGTGGCGCGGCCAAGATTGCCCGGGTGCTGTATGACGAAAAGGTTCCGACTCCCGCCTATTGGCATTACATGCGTCAGGGAAAGTTTGATTACGTCTTTGCAGACGCCCCGGAGGACAAAGCGTACTCCTGGTCTCTTGCGATAATCCGGTCTATCCTGAATGACGAGACTTACATCGGCAACACGATCCATCACAAACAGTCGACCATATCCTATAAGAACAAGAAGGTCGTTCAGAATCCGAAGGAAGAGTGGGTTCGGGTCGAGAACACGCACGAGCCGATAATTTCAAAGGATTTGTTCGACCAGGTGCAGGAGCAGATTGCCACTCGGCGCAGGATGCAGAAGGATGCGACGACGCAAATCTTTGCCGGTCTGCTCAAATGCGCAGATTGCGGATGGTCGTTGACCTTTGCTAGGAACGCAAACGCAAAGAATCTGTTCGGTTATTACGTCTGTGGGAGGCACGGAGCGTATCGTTACAAAGGCGGCGAGTGCACCAGACACTATCTTCGGTATGATGTGCTTTACACCTACGTTCTGGAGCGAATCCAACATTGGGCGGTCCGAGCCAAGAAGGATGAAGGCAAACTCTTGGAGGATTTGCTCAAATCCGGAGATCGGGAACGAGCAGCTACGGTCAAGAAGCAGACCGCCGAGCTGAAGAAAGCGGAGAAGCGCAAGGCCGAGCTGGACAACATGTTCGCCAAAATGTATGAGGATTGGGCCGCGAATCGCATCACGGAAAGCAACTTCAACATGCTTTCTCAGCGGTATCAGAAGGAGCAGGAAGAGCAGGAGCAAAAGATCCAGGACTGCAAGGCCAAGCTGGCCGCCGGACAGCAGAGTGTGGAGGATGCCCAGAAGTGGGTCGAGCTGATCAAGCAGATCGGCGTGCCCAAGGAACTAACTGCGGACCTTCTGAACACTCTGATCGAGAAGATCATCGTCCATGAAGCAACGGAAGACGACTTCGGCTTCCGACAGCAGGAAATCGAGATCATCTTCCGTTTCGTTGGCAAGATCGATTAAAAAGTAAAATAGTATCCTTAACTAAAGGAAACGGGGGACGGGGAGTCCCCCTTCACGTTCAATCCATGCAAAAATGGGAACGTTCTTGGAAGTTCCCATTTTTGCTTTTCAAGCTGTCGACACTTTGTCGACAGCTTGAAAGGAGCTGCCCGAAAAGGCAGCTCCTTTTTTGCGCGTTTAATGACAGTTGAAATAATCCACGGCCGTGCTGTCGGTGATGACCACGTCGCACTTGCCGGAGTAGAGATACTCAAAGCACTCCGTGGTGCCGCCGGCGAGGCGCGTGATCTGGCTGAGGCGCTTGACGAGGCGGGGGTCCGTGTCCAGGGCCGCGCGCGCCTCCGGCGTGGAGGGCATGCACATCTTCCGCCCTCTCAGGCGCATCTTGTTCCAGACGGCGGAGCCGTTGCGGGTGGCGACCACGATATTGTTGTGGATGTAGGGCCCGTACTGGGTATAGTTCCCCTCGGCCGCCTCCTTGGGGTCGAGGGCGATGCCGCCCCAGGCCACGTCGATATTGCCGGAGGAGAGCTCGATATACACGTTCTCCTTCTCGATGGGGTGCATCTTGAGCGTCCAGCCCAGCTTCTCGCACACCGCCATCGCAAGCTCCACATCCAGCCCCCAGTACTCTCCGTTGGAGAGATAGGAGAAGGGGAAGGCGTTGATGTCGAGGCCGATGATGAGATCCTGGGGCTCCGGCGGGATGAGCTTCTCCAGCGCGTCCGCCTGCTTGGCATAGTTGAGGGCCGGGCTTCCCAGCCACTTCACGGAGAGCGCGTCCACCCGCCCTTCGGCCGCCAGCACGCTCAGCGCCGCGGTCACGTAGAAGTAGAGCGGGTCGTTGTTGCGAAAGGCGAGGGAGTAATCCTGCTCCACCAGGATCTCCACCGTGTTGATGCCGTAGCGGAAGCGGCTGCCGCAGCCGAAGAGCGGCAGCGTCAGACAGAGCGCCAGAAGGATACAGATCAATCTTTTCATGCCGTCCCTCACTCTCGGCGCTCTCTGCGGCCGCGCGCCGCGGCCTCCTGCCGCAGCTCCGCCTCGAAGCGGCGGCGGTAGCCCTCATAGCGTTTTTTCTTCTGATGCTTTCCGACGAAAAACACACTCAGAACGCCCAGGAATACAACCCCGGTCAGCGTGGCCACAAGACTGTATTTCAAATGCCTGTCCGCCCGGTCCTGCTTTTCGCGCTCCTCAAGCAGGCGCTGCCGTTCGGCCTGGACCTGGGCGTCCGCCGCGCGCCGGGCCTGCATCTCCGCCTCCTGCTGCGCCTGGACCTGGGCCTCATATTCGGCCTCCTGGGCCTGCTTCTCCTCGACAAAGGGCTCGAGCTTCTCGTCGAGCGTCAGGGCGTAGTCCTTGAAGCGCGCGGCAAACTGCCCGATCACCCATTCGTAGTTGCCCACGTCCCGGGTCATGACCGCGAGGATGATGGGATTCGGCGTGTAGATAATGCCGACGGTGTGGTTCCAGTTGGTGTTCTGGTTGTCGTAGTAGCTGCCGTATTTCTGGGCAATATCATAGGGGTGCATCTCGTCCGGCAGCCGGAAGTAGTGGGCCTGGTCGGCCCGGAGCATGCAGTCGAGCACCCGGGGAAAGCGCCCGGGCTCGGCGGTAAACAGGGTCTCGAGCACCCTGGTGATGTAGCGGGGGGAGAAGTAGCAGTACTGCATATAGTCGGGGTCATAGTAATCGTCGGCCAGGCCCGCGTACTGCTTGGCCTCTGCGCGCCATACCTCGTCCCCGCCGAGGAAGGTCCGCACCGCGTGGGCATAGTCGTTGTTGGAGTGGATGATGATGTACTCGAACACCGTCGGCAGCTCGAGACCGCCGATGAGCTCCTGCTCGCTCACCATCCCGGCGCTCACCCGCTCGGACAGGACCATCATCAACGGCACCTTGTACACGCTCGCAGGGTAGAACCAGGTGTCGGGATTATAGAACCACTCGTCCCCGGTGGCGGTGTAGCAGAAGCCGATGCCGACGCGATCCGCGGGGATGTTGTTCTCCCTGAGAAAATCCTCCACCAGCGCCGTGAGCTTCGCATCGTCCAGGATGCTCGCCGCGGGGGGCGCGGCCTCTGCGGAGACGCTCTCCTCCGGGTAAACAAGCTCCTCGGCAAAGGCGGGGAGGGAGAGCGCGCAAAGGAGCGCGAGGAAAAGAAACAGCGCTGCCGCGCGCCGGGGTGTTCCGTCTCTCATCATGTCTGTCTGTTCCTCTCCAAAAAAATACATTTAATTTAGTATACCACATGCGAATGCGTTTTTGTATAGCAAATATTAAAAAAGTAGCCTCTTCCATTTCGCCTGCTTTATCGTTATAATAAGTGTATGGCAACATGAATGCGGATGAAACAGATTTGACCGGAGGAGGATGCCTATGGAACATACGACCCTTGTGGACCGTCTGCGGGAGGGGAACCGCCGGTATCTGGCCGGCGCGCCGATGACCGCGGACCTTGAAACGCTGCGGCGCGAGACGGCGCTGAACGGACAGCGCCCCGCCGCGATCGTGGTCGCCTGCTCGGACTCCCGCGTGATCCCGGAGCTTATCTTCTCCGCGGACATAGGAGAGCTCTTTACGATCCGCGTGGCGGGGAATGTCCTGGACCGGCACCAGCTCGGCAGCATCGAATACGCCGCGGCGCACCTGCACTGCCCGCTGATCCTGGTGCTCGGCCACACCGGCTGCGGCGCGGTGGCGGCGGCGCTGTCCGGCGGCGGGACGGGCTATATCCAGTATATCACGGACGAGGTCCTCAGAGCCGTCGGAGAGGAGCGGGACCCGGACCGGGCCTGCCGCCTCAACGTGACGCACGCGGTGGACATGATCCATGAGGCCTTCCGGGAGCACCCCGAGATCCCGAGCGCGGGGCTGGATATCCGCGGCGCGGTCTACGATATCCGCACCGGCACGGTGGAATGGCTCTGATTCCATTTTGTACCTTACATGAAAGCGCGCCTGCCGCACGCGGCGGGAGAGCCGCGTTTTAGCGGCGCAAAGACTAACTTTGCGGATTTGAAGAAAGGGAGGATAACCCATGAAAATCACATTTCTCGGCGCGGCGCATGAGGTCACCGGGAGCTGCATCTATCTGGAGGTCGGCGACAAGCGCGGCCTCGTGGATTACGGCATGGAGCAGGGAAAGAATCTCTTTGAAAACGACCCGATCCCCGTCGCCCCGGGAGAGCTGGACTTCGTGCTGCTCACCCACGCGCATATCGACCACGCGGGTCTGCTGCCGCTGCTGTGGAAGCAGGGCTTCCGCGGCTATGTCTACACCAGCGCCGCCACGGTGCAGCTCTGCGGCATCATGCTGCGCGACTCCGCGAACATCCAGATGCAGGACGCCGAATGGAAAACCCGCAAGGCCCAGCGCTCCGGCGGGGAAGCGGTCGCTCCGCTCTACGATCTGGAGGATGTGGACGGGCTCATGACCCACATGATCCCCTGCGCCTACAATACCGTCATACAGGTAAACGACTGCGTCTCCGTCCGCCTGACCGACGTGGGGCACCTGCTGGGCTCCGCGGCCATCGAGACCTGGCTCACCGAAAACGGGGAGACGCGCAAGATCTGCTTCTCCGGCGACGTGGGCAACAGCGACCAGCCCATCCTGCGAAACCCGCAGTTTGTGAAGGACGCCCAATACCTCGTCATCGAATCGACCTACGGCGACAGGCTCCACGCCCATGAGCGCACGGATTACGTCCAGGCCCTCGCCGCGCGCATCCAGGAGACCTTGGACCGGGGCGGCAATGTGGTCATCCCCAGCTTCGCCGTGGGCCGCACCCAGGAGATGCTCTATTTCATCAGAGAGATCAAGGAGCGGGGCCTTGTCACGGGGCACGGCAATTTCCCCGTGTACGTGGACAGTCCCCTCGCCGTGGAGGCGACAGGCATCTTCCTCCAGTGCGACACCCAGTTCCTGGACGAGGAGACGCAGAAGCTCATCCGCGCGGGCGTAAACCCCATCTTCTTCCCTGGCCTGGAGCTCGCCGTCTCCCAGGCGGAATCCCAGGCCATCAACGAGGACCGCACCCCCAAGGTCATCATCTCCACGAGCGGCATGTGCGACGCGGGCCGTATCCGCCACCATCTCAAGCACAACCTCTGGCGGCCGGAGAGCCGGATCCTTTTCGTGGGCTACCAGGCGGAGGGGACCCTGGGCCGCATCCTGGTGGACGGGGTGAAGAAGGTCAAGCTCTTCAACGAGGAGATCAGCGTCCAGGCGCAGATCGACGTGCTCCCCGGCGTGAGCGGCCACGCGGACAAGATGGGCCTTATCGCCTGGCTGCGCGGCTTTGAGAAAAAGCCGGAGCTCATCTTCGTAAACCACGGCGACCCCGGCGCCGCCGACAGCTTCACCGCCTGTCTGAACGACGAGCTGGGCTGCCGCGCCTTCGCCCCCTACAGCGGCACGCGCTTCGACCTTCTGCGGGGCGAATTCGACGTCGTGGCCGAGGCCAGGCCCATCGCGGACCGCCGGGAGCCCTCGGGCAAGGCGGCACGCATCTTCGCCGATCTCGTCGCCGCGGCGGAGCGGCTGCTCAAGATCTGCCGGAGGCTGGAGGGCCGCCCCAACAAGGAGCTCATGCGCTATGCCAGGGAAATCGAAAAGCTGTCGGAGAGCATGGAAAAATGAGGTTTTCTGCGGTTTTTCCGTTGACATAATTCCTTTCCTGTGCTACGATATCAGTTGTCATAATATACAATGCGCAGTAAGGGCGGGCGCGCGGTCAGGGCATCACGCATCCGTCCCGCGGGAAGCGACAGGAGGATCGGCATGGCAGGCGTCTCATTTGAAGCGGACAAGGCTTTGGGTTCAAAACTTGCGGAGATGGACAAGCAGGAGCTCTGCGCGTTCATCTCGGATCTCTGCCGCGCCGTGGTCGCGGAGGTCGGGGCCAGAGGCCGCAGAGGCGGCATCTACCCGGAGAACATCTCTCTCGGCGACAAGGGCGCCGTCGCCCTCGGCCCCGCGGGAAAGAGTCCCTGGCAGGGGCAGGAGCTGGACTTCATCGCGCCGGAGCTCTACTGGAACGGGCAGCTCTCCGCCGCGTCCGACGTTTATTCCGTCGGCATGCTCATGTACTACGCCGTGAGCGGGGGCAGTCTCCCCATGGAGGGGAACCAGACCCGCCGTATGGAGGGCGGCAATCCCGCGGCGCCGAAGAACGCCGGCCGCCGTCTCGGGGCGATCATTGAAAAGAGCATCCGCTTCAAACCGGCCGAGCGCTACCAGACGCTCGAGGAGCTGCGCGTCGTGGTGGACAGCTGCCTGAAGAATCTCTATCTCGGCGGCGTGCCGAGCTCGGAGGCCATTTTCCGGAAAGAGGAAAAGGAGCTTGACGATGTCGAGCGTATGATGGTCGGCATTATTGAGAAGAATGAAGATGAGGCCATCGAGAAGGCGGACGGCTTTCCCGCCGGGGAGCCGGAGGACGGCGTCAAGGTCTATAAGCCCACCGCAAAGGGGGAGGGGAAGGACGTCATCTCCCCGACTCAGGCGGACATGCTCGCCAAAAAGATGAAGGATACCTCCAGTCCCGCCGTGCCGAAGATCGCGGAGGAGGACGACGGGGTCCTGCGTCCGGTGACGGTATCGCAGAATGCGGCGCGCACTTCGCCCGCCGTGCAGTATAAGCTCAAAACCGACAGAGAAAGGAAGATTGCGGAAGAGGTGAAAAAGCGCAGAAGAAGACCCCTCGCTGTGATCCTTGTGCTGTGCGCGGTGCTCGTGATGGTCGCAATCATCATGAACGCCATGCTGAAGGATTACGAGAAGGAGAGAAAGACCCCGGACCCGCTCCTGCAGACCACCATGGCCGTGGAGACGGACCCCTACGCCGCGACGCCGACGCCGGAGCAGATCCATCTGGAGGACTTCAACACCTCGACGCCCGGACCCAGCGTGACCATGGATATCGGCATCCTGCCCGAGGTGGAGGTGCCCGTGGCCGAGCACAGCTATCAGGTCGTGAAGGAGAACATAAGCTGGACGCGAGCCGCGGCGGCCTGCCAGAGACTCGGCGGTCATCTCGCGGTGATCAACAGCGAGGCGGAGTTTGAGGAGATCACGAAGCTCTGTGACGAGCAGGAGCTCACCTATGTCTGGATCGGCGCCCACCGCGTGGGCGGCGTCGAGAAGTGGGAGAACGGCAGCGACCTTGCCGACGGCTATGTGAAGTGGGCCAGAGGCGAGCCGAGCTACATCGACCGCGGCGACAATGTGGACGAGGACTACATCATGCTCTGGAAGAATAACGGCAACTGGGTCTACAACGACAACCGCGACGATCCCTGCGCCGACTACGATTACATGTACGGCGGCGTCATGGGCTACATCTGCGAGTTCAACGACAACTGACAGAGGCACATAAGCAGGAGGCTGTCTCAAAACATATAAGGCAACACCGCACAATACGCCTGCGGCATCTTCCGGTAAATTTGTGCCCTGATTTCGTCACTTTTTCTTGAGGTACACAAAGTACATCTGCAAAAAAGTGCCATCATCAGAACCCAAATTTTCTCGGAATCTGCTCTTGCCGCATTGTGCGGTATTGCCATAAAAATGCAAAGCCGTAGGGGTCGATCCCCAGATCGACCCGCCGAGCAACATACACTGTTGACAAATGGCGGGCCGATGAGGGCATCGGCCCCTACGACATACATTTTATGCAGGGGTTATCTCATTTTGAGACAGCCCCTTGTTCTTTACCGGATGAAATTGGTCATCGGGCCGCTCTCGCGCTCCGGCAGCGGGACGCCGGCCTTCCTGCCGGCCTCGAAGCACCTGAGCATCCAGGCCATGTTTCGGGCGAGGTTGCGCATCGTGCGCATGCCCTCCTCGTCCAGGGCGACCTCGCCGGGGGCGCGGCCGTGGGCGATGGTCCAGTAGCTGGACCCCGGGACGGGCATGCCGGAGATGCCGAAGTATTTGTTCAGAACGTCGAAGCTCGCGGTGGTGCCGCCGCGCCGCGCGATGGCCACCGCGGCGCCGGGCTTGTTCTGAAAGATCTCCGAAGAGCTGTAGAACACCCGGTCGAGGAAGGAGAGGATGCGGCCGCTGGGGTGGGCGTAGTAGACGGGCGTGCCGAAGATGAAGCCGTCGGCCTCCCGGGCCTTCGCGATAAAGGCGTTCACGCCGTCCTCCGCGCCGAAGACGCAGCCCGCGTCCGTACACCGGCCGCAGCCGATGCAGTCGCGGATCTCCCCGCCGCCGATGTGGAAGATCTCATATTCGATCCCCTCCGCGTTGAGCTGTCTGCCGATCTCCTCCAGCGCAAGGGCGGTGTTGCCCTTCGCCTTGGGACTGCCGTTGAGCATCAATACTTTCATGGTGTTTCCTCCGTATCTCAAGAATGGCTTCATTATACCAAGCATCGCCCTTTTCCGCAAGCCGCGGTTGCAGGATGATCCCGGCCGGTGTATAATGGCCCCGATTTTTTATGCAGGAGAAGACCATGCCGAACTACATTGACATCACCGATTTTCAGGACCCCGCGCTGGACCTTTACGCACGCCTTACGGAAAACCAGCTCCTCAACCGGGCCGACCCCGCCAACGCCGTCTTCATCGCCGAGAGCCCCCTCGTTGTCGAACGGGCGCTGGACGCGGGCTGCGTGCCGGTGTCGGTGCTGATGGAGAAGAAGCTCGTCGAGGGGCGTGCAAAGGAGCTGCTCGCGCGCTGCGGGGATGTGCCGGTCTACACGGCGGAGCTGCCCGTGCTGATCCAGCTCACGGGCTTTCACCTCACGCGGGGCATGCTCTGCGCCATGCGGCGGCCGGAGCTCCCAGACGCCGGGACCCTGCTGCGGAGCTCCCGCCGTGTCGCGGTGCTGGAGAACGTGATGAACCCCACGAATCTCGGCGCGATCTTCCGCTCGGCCGCGGCCCTCGGGGTGGACGCGGTCCTGCTCACCAGCGCCGGGAGCGACCCGCTCTACCGCCGCGCCGTGCGTGTGAGCATGGGCACCGTTTTCCAGGTGCCCTGGAGCTATCTGCCGGAGGGGGACTGGCAGGCGCTGCTGCACGGCTTCGGCTTTGAGACCGCGGCCATGGCCCTGCGGGAGGATTCCCTCAGCGTCGCGGACCCCCGCCTCCCCGCGATCGAAAAGCTCGCCGTCGTCCTGGGTACGGAGGGGGACGGCCTCGCCGCCTCCACGATCGCGGCCTGCGACTATACGGTCCGCATCCCCATGAGCCACGGGGTGGACTCCCTGAACGTAGCGGCAGCCAGCGCCGTGGCGTTTTATGCCCTGTGCACGCCGAAACAATAACAGACAATAAAAAACTTCCCCCGGGTTGCCCCGGGGGAAGACCCCGCCAATGCCGTGCCGGCCCAATGATAACCTGCACAAATGGGCAGGTGGGTCGCCTAAGTTCTGTTTCGCTGCTTCCAACTTCCGGTCAGGACCGGGAGGCCTGCAATCCGCAGATTCAAATCGGCATCCCTTATTAGAGATGTGGGTTTATTGAGCCGCAAGGTGAAAACACCACACGCACACAGCAGGGATTGTTCTTCAATTCAGTCTATGCGGCGGGGAGGGAACTTACTCCTCTTCCTCGTCGTCAAACAGGAGAACGGCAAAATGCTCATACACATCTTGGAGCTCGTCATCGTCGTCGATGGACTCAAACAGCTCGTCCCCGTTCTCGTCGATCACGGAGCGGAGGATGATGATGCCGTAGTCGGGATCGTTCTCATCCATGTTGGCGGGCAGAAACGCGGTAAAGGTCTGTCCCTTGTAATCCATGGTATCGAGCACCTCAAGCTCAAACTCTGCGCCGTCGTCGTCAATGATGGTGATGAAATCGCTTCCGAAGTCCTCGCTCATATCGGCACCTCCTGTCTGGTTGATTCTATTGTATAACATCTGCGCGCAGAAATCAAGGCTTTCCTTTGCCTAAGACAGTCGTTTCATAAAAATGCCCTGATGGCATTTTTATGAAACGAGAGGGGCTTGCAGCCTGCTGCGCGCACTGCGTCGGCACAAGCTGCGCTCATTCGCTTCCGTCAGGCGTGACGAAAGCTCACTCTCTCCGCTGCGCCTCCTTCTAACTGCAAAGCAAAGGCTTTGCAGTTAAGAGGAAAACGGAGGGAGCGGAGTGCAGTTTTCGCCCCAAGGCGGAAACGGAACGGCGCGAGCTTCGTTTGACGTCGCTTGCACACGTGCAGGCTGAGAGGAGTTTTTTCCGACGTACCGCCTGAGGTGTAAGTTCGCGTTTTCCAAATCAAAGATTTGGACGCTCACTTAACGCCGCCGAAAAAAACGGATTCAATTTGTTTTTCGCCTTGCGAGGCGAAAAATCAGAGGCGCTCCTCCTCTGAACTCCCCCTGCGGAAATATAGAATACACTAAGATCCAAGATCCTCCAAAAGACTCAGCAGCTCCAGACTGTCACCCGCGGGGATGCCCTTATCCAGCAGCAGACGGTCGGCCGCGCGCAGGGAGGATGCCTCGATCCCGGTGCGGCGGACGGGCTCGCGCTCCCGCCGGCCTGCATATACGGCGATATATCCGTCCGCCTCCCGCAGGAAAAAGGCCGCGTCCTCCTCCCGGCCTACAAAGCGCGCCGCTACCTCCTCGGGAAGCGACGGGCCGCCGATCCGCTGGAGACTGCGGCAGGCCCCGCACAGCGCGAGCGCCGCCGCAGACATCAGGCACAGCAGCAGCGCGGTTTTGATTTTCATCATCCTCTTCCACCTTCTTTTCAGCGTACTGGGATTTTCTCCCGATTGCCGGGAATTATACAGGCGTGAAAAAGTTTACAGTTTCTCTACCGCTGCTTGACAATCTATGGTATAATAAACCTTCGTACAGGCTATTATTGATGTGCCGGTTTACTGTGAAAGCTCCGCTTCCACAGTAAAGATTGATCCAAGCGCCTGTTTCTCGCCGCTCACGCGGCAACCGAAACAGATGCGAAAAACACCCATGCGTTATGAGCTTTCATGCGTTGTGGAGCGGATTGCGACGCATGTGTGTTTAATCTTGAATCACGACACAGCCTTTCTCCGGCACATCAAGAACGATTTGACTGCCGCTTCGCCCGCCCCTTATGGGGCAGCCGCGAGACACGGCAAAGCTGCTCCCCGAATCACGCAAGGGTGGACGGGGGAGCAACAGCAACCGGGCAACGTTTGTTTTAACGGGGAGGCTCCGATTTTTTCCATGAGCAAGAGACGCCAAGAACAGAGCCGGACAACTGAAAACAGAAAGGCGGAGCTTTCGGCCGGACGCCGGACGCTGCGCTTTCTCGGCAAGGCGGTCGATCTGACGGTCGACCTGACGGCCGGCAGCATCGTCGCCGTCTTCAAAACGATCGGGACGATTTTGCTGATCCTGATGGTGACGGGGATGATGTTCGCCTGCGTGTTCGCCTACTATGTCAAAACCTGCCTGACGCCGAATCTCGACCTGTCGCTGGAGGACTTCAAACTCAATGAATCCAGCACCGTCTGGTACAGGGACGGCGGGGGAGAGTGGCGCGAGCTTGCGAATCTCTCCGGCAGGGAAAAGCGCGTCTGGGTCAATTACGAGGATATCCCCTGGTACATGGAAAAGGCCCTGGTCTCCATCGAGGACAAGCGCTTCTATACCCATAAGGGCGTGGACTGGTACCGCACCCTGGGCGCCTTTGTGGAGATGTTCGCCCGGATGCAGACCAGCTACGGCGGCTCCACCATCACCCAGCAGCTCATCAAGAACCTCACCGGCGAGGACGAGGTCACCATCCAGCGCAAGCTGACGGAGATCTTCGGCGCCCTGGAGCTGGAAAAGAAATATGACAAGCGGGAGATCATGGAGTGGTACCTCAACGCCGTCTATTTCGGAGAGGGCTGCTACGGGGTACAGACTGCCGCCCATACCTATTTCGGCAAGGACGTGTCCGACCTCACGATGGCCGAGTGCGCCGCCATCGTCGGCATCACGAACCTGCCCACCTATTACGATCCCTTCTATAATGAGGAGAACAACAAAAGGCGGCAGGAGACCATCCTGCGCGAGATGTATGAGCAGGGCTTCATCGACTACGGACAGTATGTCCAGGCCGTCAACGAACCCCTCAACTTCACCCGCAGCCCCGGCGAGGAGTATACCCAGGAGATCATGTCCTACTATACCGAGATGGTCATCGACGACGTGACCACCGACCTCATGAAGCTCAAGGGCATCGGCCGGGATACCGCGCGGACGCTGCTGTATAACGGCGGCTATCAGATCTACTGCTGCCTGGATACGAATGTGCAGGCGGCCATCGACGCGGTGTACACTGACCTCCGGCAGATCCCCTACGCCGGCGGACACCAGCAGTTTCAGAGCTCCATCGTCGTCATGAATCCCTATGACGGCCGCATCCTCGGCATCGCGGGCGGCGTTGGGGAGAAGACCATCAACTTCGGCCTCAACCGCGCCACCGGCACCTACCGCTCGCCCGGCTCGTCCATCAAGCCCATCGCGTCCTACGGACCCGCGGTGGACCTCGGCATCATCACGCCCGACACGCTGGTCATGGACTCCCAGGGCATCTCCCTGCGCGGCACGAGCTGGTACCCGATGAACGACGACAGACAGAGCTACGGCATGGTCAGTATCTTCAGCGCCCTGCAGTATTCGCTCAACACCGTGGCGGCCCAGATCGTGGATAAGCTCCCCATGGGCCCCCAGACCTCCTACGACTACCTGACCACGCGCCTCGGCGTGACGAGCCTGGTGCCGGCCGACTGCGACTATGCGCCCATGGCCCTCGGCCAGCTCACCAACGGCATCTCCGTCAAGGAGATGTGCCAGGCCTACTGTGCCTTCGTCAACGACGGCGTCTTCACCTACGGCCGCAGCTACACCATGGTGACGGATAAGGAGGGGAACGTGGTCATCGACAACGTGCCCAACACCATCCAGGCCTTCAAGCCCAACACGGCCTACGTCATGACCTATATGATGCAGAACGGCGTCGAGCACGGCACCGGCTCCGAGGCTGCCCTCTGGTCGGTCCCGGTGGCGGGCAAGACCGGCACCTCCGGCGACTACAGAGACCGCTGGTTCGTCGGCTGCACGCCCTACTATGTGGCGGCGGTGTGGACCGGCTTCGACATCCCCGAGGTCATCCAGCTCAGCGGCAACCCCGCCGCCCAGCTCTTCCGCAAGGTCATGGGCCCCATCCACGAGGGGCTGGAGTATGTGGCGTTCCCCTATCCCCAGCTCGGACCCAACACCGGCGTCTTCGACCTCTATGATTCGCCCCCGGTCCATTACGACGCTTATGCGGACGACTACGGCGGCAATACGATCGGCTACGGCGACAACAACGACGGCGGCTATTACGGCGGCTACGACTTCTTCAACTACGGCGGCGATGATATGTTCCTCGGCTGAAACCCCGCTTTTTTGCCCCGAGGAAGGAATTGGAATTGACAAAATAGAAAATTTGAGTTACAATCCGATTACACTTGATGGAGGTGTTTCATTTGGCAAAGGTATTGGAGTATAAGGGTCATCCGCTCCAAAGGAAGGACAATATCATCTATTACGGCAGCTTCGCGGACAAATATATCATCATGCTGCAGATATTGGACACCAAAAAAGTCAAGGATCTGGACGTTGCGACCAAGGTCTCGATCCAGCTTCAGCTGACGGATTCCGGCATCAGATCCCGCGACAGGATCGTGAAGAAGGCGGAGAAGGACAGCCTTTACAGCGCGATCGACGTTGCAGCCGTCTGGCTTGACAGGGCACTTGCCTCCAGATAAGAAAAAACGCAGAAACCAGCCATGCGCACGGCGCGGCGGGGCCTGAAGGATCCGGGCCCGTCCCGGCATGCCCGCCTGCAGGTGCCGATGGGATCTGCACTTTTCTGATACTGCTTTCCGATTGCCTGCCTTCCCGGCCGCATGAAGGGGCGGTATAAGTGTAAAACAAATAAAGGATCTGTTACGCATGGGCAAGAAATTCTTCAGGACCCTTCTGTTTGCACTTTTGTTTGTCCTGACGATGAGCGCCTCCGCCTGGGCGGAGACCGCCGTTGTCACGGGCAACGATGTGAACCTGCGCGAGGGCCCGGGCACGGGCTTTCGCATCATCACATCCCTCGCCAAGGGAGCGCGCGTTACGGTCACGGACCGCTCCGACAGTTCCTGGTACTATGTGAAGGCGGACAATGCCGCCGGCTTTATGGCGGCCGCCTACCTGGAGATCGAGGAGGATGCGAGCGCGCAGCCCGTCGAAAACGCCGCGCAGGGCATGCTCGGCAACGGCAAACCGGGCTATGTGGACGCCATGTATGTCCGCATGCGCAGCGCCCCCGGCTCGGACTATTCCGTCCTCGGCGAGTATAACCGGGGCAAGCCGCTCCTCTATTACGGCAACTTCGGCGACTGGGCCGCCTGCATCATAGACGGACAGCCCGGCTTCATCTATGCCGAGTATATCCGTCTCGGCAGCTTCGACGGCTGGAACACCGCCGTCGGGGGAGAGGAGGAGCAGGACGGCTCCGCCCCCTATATCCAGTTCACACCGACGCCCGACCCGGAGCCGACGTATGACGCCGGGTATTCCCCCTCGGATGAGCTCTCCCTCGTGCACGCGCTGACGCCGGGCGTGGATCAGATCCCGGGCTATGTCAACGCAAACTATGTGCGCTTCCGCAAGGGCCCCGGCTCGAACTATCCCATCATTGAGACCTATAACGTGGGCAAGCTCGTGGGCGTCACCGGTATCTATCAGGAGTGGACCGCCTGCTGGATCGACAACCGCCTCGGTTTCATCTATTCCGACTATATCACCGTCCCCTCGGTACAGCAGCAGGAGCCGGTGTACATACAGGATGAGGAGACGACCGAGCAGAGCTATGCCTCCATCCCGATGCCCGAGACCCAGTTCCCGGGGATCGAGGGTTACGTGGCGGGCAGCAATGTACGTATGCGCTGGGCGCCCTCCATGTCCGCCCCCATCGTGGAGGAACTGTCCTACGGCAATGCGGTCACGGTGGTCGGCAAGACCGGCGACTGGGCCGCGGTCATCTGCAACGGCAAGCCCGGCTACATCTACGGCAGCTTTCTCAAGCAGGGCACCTTCGGCCTCACCGCCGGGGGAGACAGCGGCACCTACACCGGCGGAAACTACAGCGGAAGCAGCTCGCTCCAGGGCAGCAGCGCCGAGAAGGGCTACCAGATCTCGCAGTACGCGCTGCAGTTTGTGGGCTGCCCCTACAGCTGGGGCGGGCGCGATCCCTCCGGCTTTGACTGCTCCGGCTTCGTGTACTATGTGTATCAGCAGTTCGGCATCACGCTCAACCGCGTGGCGCAGGACCAGGCCAGCAACGGCCGCCATGTGGACGCGTCCGAGCTGCAGGCCGGCGACATTCTCTGCTTCTACTCGGGTTCGAGCTATATCGGCCACGTTGGCATCTATCTCGGCTACGGCATGTTCGTCCATGCGCAGAACTCCGCAACCGGCGTCGTGATCACGGAGCTCGCGGGTCACTATTCCGACCGCGGCTTTGAGGCCCGGCGCATCGTGTGAGTTCTTTATCCCGTTCAAAAAGGCAGGCAAAAAGACATTCTTTTTGCTTGCCTTTTTCATCTGCCTGTGGTATAATGCTCAGGCAATGCAGGGTTGGTATATCGGTATTACTCCAGCTTCCCAAGCTGGCTAGGCGGGTTCGACTCCCGTACCCTGCTCCATCGGACAAAAAATCGGATTCCCTGCGGGATCCGATTTCTTTTTCTTTCCAAGAATTGAAACAAGGAGGCTGAAGCCATGCAGAAACTGGAAAAACAGTATCACATTCAATGCGTTAAAGGCGATGTGGGCCGATATGTGATTCTGCCCGGCGATCCGGGAAGATGCGTATCGATTGCAGCACTTTTCGACGATGCGTATCATGTAGGGCAGAACCGGGAATTTAACATTTATACCGGCACACTGCTGGGTGAGAAGGTAAGCGTATGTTCCACCGGGATCGGCGGGCCGTCAGCTGCAATTGCGATGGAGGAGCTGCACAATATCGGTGCAGACACCTTTATACGAACCGGAACCTGCGGAGGGATTGACCTGGACGTGCAGTCGGGCGACGTTGTGATTGCCACAGGAGCCATCCGCTTTGAGCACACCAGCAGCGAGTACGCCCCCATTGAGTATCCCGCTGTGCCGGACTTTGGCATTGCACACGCATTGTGGGAGGCATCCACAGCATTGGGCTACCGCACGCACACAGGTGTTGTGCAGTGCAAGGACAGCTTCTACGGGCAGCACAGCCCGGGGCGTATGCCGGTTTCTTACGAGCTGCTGCAGAAGTGGGAGGCCTGGAAACGGCTGGGCGTAAAGGCATCGGAAATGGAGTCGGCTGCATTGTTTGTGGTGGCTGACGCATTGAGATGCAGATGCGGATCCTGCTTCCACGTGGTGTGGAATCAGGAACGGGAAGCTGCGGGCCTTGACCAGAAAATGAGTGAAGACACGACCTCAGCCGTCAAGGTAGCTGTAGAGGCCATGAAAATTATAATCAAGAGAGACAGAGAACAGGAACAAAACGGCTAAAAATGAAATACTATGAAGCAGCGCTGAACACGCCGAGCGCAGAAATTGACATACGCTGCAGCGAGCTGGAAGAGCTGGGCGTGAACGGTTTTATCATCGAGGATGAGGAAGACTTCCGGAATTTTCTGGAGAACAACAAACAATACTGGGACTATGTGGATGAAGATCTCAACGCGAAGTACGCCGGAGTGAGCAGAATCCGCTTTTACTTCACGGACGATGAAGAGGGCGAAAGGCAGCTGAAAACGGTGTTGGCACGATATCCGGAATGTGTGGTCTCCACCGTGCAGGACAGCGACTGGGAAAACAACTGGCGCGAGTATTACAAACCGATCGAGATCGGAAAAAAACTGGTTGTTGTGCCGGAATGGGAAACAGTGCCGGAAGACGGAAGACTGCCGCTGATTCTGGATCCGGGGCTGATATTCGGCACGGGAAGCCACGCCACGACGAAAATGTGCCTGCGGGCATTGGAAAAGGTTGCCGGACCGGGCATGCAGGTGCTGGATCTGGGATGCGGAAGCGGGATACTGGGAATCGGAGCACTGGTGCTGGGATGCGAGAAATGCACAGGTGTGGATATTGACCCGAAGGCTCCGGATGTGGCATGCGGCAACGCCGCTTTGAACGGCATTGGAAAAGACCGATTCATCGTATACGCCGGAGACATCCTGAGTGACACAGCACTTGTAAAACGGCTCGGTGCAGGATATGACCTGGTGCTGGCAAACATTGTGGCAGACGTGATTATCCCGCTGGCACCGAGAGCGAAGGAATTTCTGAAGGAAGACGGAAGATTCATCTGCTCGGGCATTATCGACGGGCGGGAAAATGAAGTGGCCTCGGCACTGAAAAATGCCGGGTTTGCCATTGAAGAACACATGCATGAAGAAGAATGGAACGCCTTTATATGCAAAACGGTGTGAGGAAAAACCTCACACCGTTTTTTATTTGGAATCAGCTTTAATCCCGGGTGCTGAACAGAATGTTTTCCACATCATGTGCAATCAATTCTTCCAGAGCGGAAGCCTGCGAGGCATCGGGGGCCGTGACAGAAATGTAGAGCTTCAGCTTTGGTTCCGTTCCGCTGGGACGGATGACCAGGCTTGAACCGCCGGAGAGACGATATTTCAGAACATCTGAGGCAGGAAGGCCGTCAAGAGAGGTGCTGTAATCAAGGCACTGCTCCACCGAGAGCGGACCGAAAGCCTGCACCCCTTTGCGGAAAGATGCCATGACCGCCTGCATTTTCGCAAAGCCGGCACTGCCTTCAAACTCGTAGGAGCGAAGACTGTTTTTGCAGAAACCGTAAGACCGGAAGATTTCTTCCAGCTTTTCAAGAAGGCCGATGCCCCGTGTTTTGTAAAAGGCAAACATTTCGCAGATCAGGAGAGCTGCATCCACAGCGTCTTTATCGCGAACATAGGAACCGGAGAGATAGCCGTAGGACTCTTCAAAGCCAAGAATGAAGCTGTCTGCCCTCCCCTGCTCTTCCAGACGGCCGATCACCTCACCGATGAACTTGAAACCGGTAAGGACATTGACGGTTTTCACACCGTAATGCGCGGCAATTTTCTCGGCGAGATCCATGGTGACAATGGTTTTGACAAACACTGGGTCTGCAGGCATTCTGCCGTGGCGAATGCGTTGAGCACAGACAAAATCAAGCAGGAGGAGACCCACCTCATTGCCGGTCAGAAGACGGTAGCCCTCGGGAGCTTTGACGGCGATGCCGCATCGGTCACAGTCAGGATCGGTGGCAAGAAGGAGATCGGCACCCGTCTCCTCACAGAGCTTCAATCCCAGTTCCATGGCCTCACGGATTTCGGGATTGGGATAGGGGCAGGTGGGAAAATGCCCATCCGGCTGCTCCTGCTCGGGCACAAGGCGAACGTCTGTAAAGCCGGCCTCTCGCAAAGCACGGGTGACAGGCTTCAGACCTGTGCCGTTGAGAGGCGAATAGATGATGGTGAGATTGCGGTCAATTTCATCCCCAAAGAGGACCGACTGACCTTTCACGGCTTCGATAAATGAGGTGTAAACATCCTCCGGAATATAACTGACAGCACCGGATTTCACGGCAGCGTCAAAGTCAGCAAGGCGGACATCGGCAAACAGATCCAGCCGGTTGATCTCGGCAGAGACAGCTTTCGCAGCTTCGGTAGTGATCTGGCAGCCATCAGGCCCGTACACCTTATAGCCGTTGTAGCGGGAAGGGTT
>CAMHEN010000030.1 GCA_946184165.1 uncultured Clostridia bacterium
GCCGCGGGAACCGCGGCTTATCTGATTAAATCTTTTAATCAGATAATAGTATTAAATGAGCATCGCGTGAATGATTTAGTGAATCATTTGCTGTGCGATGATCATTATACCTGCAGTCGGAGCAGGATTTTTGCCAAAAACCGGGGCAGCCGGAATATAAATATCTTCATCGACCTCTCCTTTCATGAACATATGCTCCTGGGCTCATTTTTGAGAATACAACGCTTCTTTTCTGTGACATTTCAAATACGTTTTTGGGACAGCTTTGCCGTCCCAAAAACACCCTGAGCCGAGTCATGCGAGGCCTCGCGCCGATCAAACGCGGCGTGCAACACTCCGCCGCGTGAGATAAGCGCGAGTTTTCAATTGCAAACATAGTTTGCAATAGATACTGTTTTTCCATAAAACACTTTGTTTTATGGAAAAGGCATCGCGCAAAGGCGCGCTGTCCGTTTTTGTGCCAAAAGACACAAAAGATCTTATACGGTCTCCGATGCGCCTTTGGCGCTATAAAACGCTGTCACAGCGTTTTATGGGAGACCGGTATGTTTAACAGCAACGCACATACCACAGGCCGAATCCGATCAGCCCTGCCGCGAGGGCAAACCACCAGAACGTAGAAGGCAGGATCAGAGACAGGAGGATAACCAGCCCCGCGATGATTGCGACCAACCCCCATAGACAGCGGCGTCCTCTGCGCATAAAAATCGCCTCCCGCGCTGTGAACTCATTACAGCATATGCGGGAGGCGAATATGGTATTCTGTTTTCGGATCACAAATCCTTGTATTCCCAGAATTTGTGCTGGGCGCTGAGCTCATAGAGTCTCACATAGGAGCGATAGCGGCTCTCCGCGATGTCCCCGGCTTTCACGGCGGCGGTGACAGCGCAGTCAGGCTCTTTGAGATGGGCGCAGTCCGGAAAGCGGCATTTGCCGAGAAACGGCTCGAAATCCGGGAAATCATACTGAAGCTGTTCCTTCAGAATGACATTCGTCATGGTGACGTCAAGGGAGGCAAAGCCCGGCGTGTCTGCAATATATGTATCCCCGGGCAGGGCATAGAGCTCCACATGGCGGGTCGTATGCCTGCCGCGGCCCAGCCTGTCGCTCACCTCGCCGGTTTTGATGTGGGCGTCCGGGAGAAGCGCGTTCAGGATACTGGATTTCCCCACGCCGGAATTGCCGCTGAAGGCGCACACCTTGCCGCGAAGACGTGAGAGCAGCTCCTCCGCACCCGCGCCCGTCTCGGCGCTGGTGCGGACCACGGGAAATCCGGCCCGCGTGAAGATCTCATAGAGTTTGTCCCCGGGGTCCAGATCCGTCTTGTTGATGCAGACGACAAGCTCACATCCGGCCTCGGCGGCTATGACGGAAAAGCGGTCCACGAGGAAGGGATCCGTGACGGGGTTTGTATTTGCCGCCACAAAGACAAGGGTGTCGATGTTTGCAACCGCGGGGCGGATGAAGAAATTCTTTCTCTCCTCCACCACGTCAATGCGGCCCTTTCCGTGGGCGTCCAGACTGCACTTTACCCGATCCCCCACCAGGGGCGAGCTGCCGTCCAAACGGAAGCGGCCGCGGGCTTTGCAGTCGATGACCCGCCCATCCGAGGCCACATAGTAGAAGCCGCTGAGCGCTTTGACAATGATTCCTTCAAGCATCTGTGCGCAGACTCCTATTCCTGAGGCCCCAGCGAGATCTTCAGATAGATCTTCGAGTGCTCTTCGATTTCCGTGAAGGCGTCGGCGCTCTGGCCGATAACCGTGCCGGGGTCCACATCGCTGTAGATGCGATCGGAGCCCCCGTAGCTCAGTCCGGCACTCTCCAGTCTTGTGATCGCCGCCTCCTCGGAAAGGCCGATCACATTCGGCATGCGGATATAGCTCGTCTGCGGGCCGGTGCTGACGATCACATAGACCGTCGAGCCGGAGCTCATCTGCTCCCCGGCCATGGGGCTCGTGCTGATGACATAGTCCTTGGTGACGCTGTCAGAGGTGGCATTCTCGATATCGGCGAGGAAACCGGCTTTCTTGAGCCGGGTCTTTGCCTCGCGGTAATCCAGATTCACAACATCCGGCACGGGATTGAAGACCTTGCCTGTGCTGACCGAGAGAGAGACCTTGATGCCGTCGGGCGTGATCATCATGCTGCGGCCGGGGTCGGGGTTCTGGGACAAGACCGTCCCGCTCTCCGTCTCGGTGTTGATGACGTAGACGATGTCGAAGCTGTAGAGAGAGGCAAGCTCCGCGTTGTCCAGGACCTTCTGGTAATCGCTGCCGACAAAGTTCGGCAGGCTGATGCGCTCGGCCGGTGAAAAGACTTCCTTCAGCCAGAAATTCCACATATAGACGAACATCAATACACAGAGCCCCAGCGCACCGAAGCTGCCCAGAAGGAAGGTTACGCGGCGCGCCCTGCGGTGGCGGAGCAGGAAGCGCTCCTTGCTCATCTCGCTGACCGAACGGATCGGCATAACCGCCGGATTCTCCAGCGGTTTTTCCTCCTGTTCCGCAGGCCTGAGCTGTTCCCGCGAGAACTGCTCCAGATCCTCCAGCAGCTCCTCCGCTGTCTGATAGCGCTCCCCGATATCCGCGCACATGGCTTTCATGGTGATGCGCTCGAGCTCGGGCGGCACATTATCCGCAATCTCGTGCGGAGGCGTCGCCACGGCGTTGATGTGCTTCACCGCGATCTCCGCGATGGTGTCGCCCTCATAGGGCTTCTGCGCCGTGAGCATCTCATACATCACAATGCCGAGCGAATAGAGATCGCTCCTGGCGTCGGGCAGCTCGCCCCGCGCCTGCTCCGGCGCGATATAGTGGATGGAGCCGATGGCCTGGCCGTTGTTCTCATATACCTCGTTTTCGAGGGCAGCGATACCGAAGTCCTCCACCTTGACCGTACCGTCCCGCAGCATCATGATGTTCTGCGGTTTAATGTCCCGGTGGATAATGCCGCGCTCGTGTGCGTGGGAGAGTGCGCGGGCGATCTGCCGCGTAAAATGCAGCACCTCCCGCCACTGGAGTTTTCCGCGCCTGTCCATATACTGCCGCAGGGTGATACCGTCTACAAGTTCCATCACTATGTATTCAATATCATCGCTGTGGCTCACGTCATAGACCGCCACAATATTGGGATTGGAAAGCATGGCGACGGCGTGCGCCTCCGCGCAGAAGGTCCGGCGGAAATCCTCGTCCGCGGCCATTTCGTCACGCATGATCTTTACCGCGACGCTGCGATTGAGCCGCAGATCCCGCGCCCTGTAGACAACGGACATTCCCCCCTCGCCGATAAGACTCTGGATCTCATAGCGTTCGTCGAATACCCTGCCTATATACTTGTCCTTGTTGTCCATACCGTTCTCCGATCCGGGGGTACCCATCAGCGCATGACCGCCACGATCGTCACATTGTCCCGTGCGCCGCGGTTCAGCGCCTTGCTCATCAGCATACGGCAGATCGCCTCAGGCTCATGGAATTCCTTGGCGCACTCCAGCATCTCCAGATCCGAAACGATGTTGGAGAGTCCGTCCGAGCACAGCAGCAGCATATCGCCGGTCTGCAGCGTAAAAGTAAAATAGTCGCACTCAACGCGCGCCTCGGACCCGAGAGCCCGGGTAATCACGTTCTTCTGCGGGTGGCTGCGGGCCTGCTCGGCCGTGATGGCGCCGGCCTCCACCAGCTCCTCCACCAGAGAGTGGTCCCGTGTGATCTGACGGATTGAGGAGGCGCGCCGCGTGATGAGATAGGCACGGCTGTCGCCCACGTTGATAATATACCCATTCCCGTTGTTTTTAATCACGCCACCCACAATGGTGGTGCCCATTCCGTCAAACTCATCGCCAAAATGGGAATACTCATAGGAGACGCCGTTTGCCTCGGCACAGGCGTCCTCCAGGATTTTTTTGTAGTCTGTACTTCGAAGCAGGCGTGAAGACAGCTTTGTATAGACATAGGAGACAAAGGCCTTGTTGGAGAGCTGGCTTGCAATGCCGCCGGCCTTCGCGCCGCCCATCCCGTCGCAGAGCGCGGCGATCAGGCAGTTTTTGGCGTCACATTTTTCAAGGATGAAACAGTCCTGATTGTCTTTCCGGATGGCACCCTTGTCTGTCAGGCCAAAACTCTTCATACCGGTCCCTGTCCTCCTTTCCTGTTCTTTTCGATCTTTCTCCGGAGCTGTCCGCACGAGGCGTCCACATCGCTGCCGAGCTTACGGCGGACCGTGACGTTGACGCCGCTGTCCTCCAGGATTTTGATAAAACGCTTCAGATGCTCCGGCGTGGAGGGCTGAAACTGCCGCTCCTCCACATGGTTCAGCGGGATGAGATTGACGTGTGCCGCAACCTCCCGCGCGTGCTTTGCCAAAAGGCGCGCATGTTCCGGCGTGTCGTTGACGCCGTCGATCATGGCATACTCAAAGGAGATGCGCCGCCCGGTCTTTTCATAATACTTCCGGCAGGCGGCAATGAGGTTTTCAACACCCCTGCCGCGGTTTGCGGGCATGATGCGGGAGCGGGTCTCATCGTCCGGCGCGTGGAGGGAGACGGAGAGCGTGAGCTGAAGATTGCGCGCGGCAAGATCGTCAAAGCGCTCAATGAGGCCGCAGGTGGAGAGGGAGATGTGCCGCATGCCGATGTTCATGCCCTTGGGGTGGTTTACAAGCTCCAGAAAACGCATGACATTGTCGAAGTTATCCAGCGGCTCCCCGATACCCATGAGGACGATGTTGGAGATCTTCTTTCCGGAGTCCCGCTCGGAAAAGATTACCTCGTCCAGGATCTCCGAGGCACGCAGATTCCGCACCAAGCCTCCTATGGTGGAGGCACAGAAGGCGCAGCCCTGCCTGCATCCGACCTGGGAGGAAACGCAGACGGTGTTGCCGTGCTGATAGCTCATGACCACGGTCTCCACCGCGTTGCCGTCAGAGAGCTCCCAGAGGTATTTGATGGTGCCGTCTATGGCGGAGACCTGTCTGCTCAGGACCTTCGGCTCGTAGAGGAAGAAACGGTCCTGCAGCGTTCTTCGCAGATCCCGTGACAGGTTGCTCATCTCGTCAAAGCTGCGCACGCCGCGGCCGAGCCACTGGAAAATCTGGGCGGCGCGAAACTTGGGCTCCCCCAGCAGGGCAAACTCCGCCTCCAGTTCCTCCGGCAGCAGGGACAGGATATCTTTTTTCTCGTTTTCTTCCATGGCTCCGGTCAGTCGATCCTTCTGAATCTGGCGGCAAAAAAGCCGTCTGTTCCGTCTATATGAGGCCAGAACGTATACATGCCGTCCCGGCTCTCGATCCCGCAGAGAGAGAAATCATCTGCGCGGTAGTTTGTGTGCTTTTGCAGGAAGCCCCCTGCGACCGCCTCGTTTTCCTCTTCGAATACGGTACAGGTGGAGTAGAGCAGCAGGCCGCCGGGTTTAACATAGCGGGCGACATTATCGAGAATGGCGCTCTGTATCTCCGGGAGACTCTGCAGACTCTCCCGATCCTTTGCGCGGATCTCCGGTTTTTTCGCGATCACGCCGAAGCCGGAGCAGGGCGCGTCCGCGATCACAAGGTCAAAGCCCGACTCGAGCGCGGGGTCAAACACCCTTGCGTCCATGGCCCGGGTTTCGATGATGCCGAGGCCGAGTCGCGCAGCCCCCTCCTCCATGATGTGGAGCTTCTTTTCATGGATATCGCAGGAGAGGATACTCCCCCGGTTCCCCATGCGGATAGCCGCGGCAAAGCTCTTCCCGCCGGGGCAGGCACAGGCGTCAAGAACGCGCATGCCGCTCTCGGGCGCCGCGATCTCTACAGTCATGCGCGCGGCTCTGTCCTGGACATAGAAGAGTCCCTCCTCATATCCGGGCAGCTCCGACGCAAGGCCCCCCTCCAGCTCTATGCAGCCCGCCGGCTCCACGGCGCGGTGCGGGATCTCCATGCGCTCCAGTGCGCGTGCGTACTCCTCCGCCGGGACCTTCAGCGTGTTGACCTGAAGGCAGAGCTTCGGCGGATTGTTATTCGCTGAAAGAAAAGCCTCTGCAAAGGCATAGTCCTTCTTTTCGATCAGGTATGCACAGAGCCACACAGGGTGGCTGTAACGCACGGCGAGATACTCCGCTGTTCCCTCTCCGGGGATTGCGGGCAGGGCGTCCTTTCGTTCGGCGATGCGGCGCAGCACCGCGTTGACAAGTCCGGATGCGCGTCTCACGCCCTTGGCGGCGCAGAGCTCCACTGTCTCGCCCACCGCCGCGCGGGCGGGGATGCGGTCGAGAAACAGGAGCTGATATACCCCGAGGCGCAGGATGTCCCGCACGACGGGCTCGAGCTTTGCCGCGGTGAAGCAGCCGATGTAATAGTCGCAGAGTCTGTCGTTCTGCAGGACGCCGAGGCAGAGTCTGGACGCAAGCGCCGCGTCCCGCCGGTCAAGGGAGAACCTGCGTACGCCCCTGTCGATGGTCTCTCCGGACCAGGAGCCGTCTCTGCGGCAGCGCATCAGGATCTCCAGCGCCGCAAGGCGGGCGTTTACTGTTTGTTTCATGGGAGCGTGAGTCTGTTGCCGCGCAGGAAATCCTCCGCGCGCATGCGTTTCTTTCCGGGAGCCTGAAGCTCCGTGATGAGAACGGTTTCGCCCCCGGCGCAGGCCACCTCGATCCCGGCCTTTCCGGCGGCGATGACCGTACCCGGCGCATAGGCCGTGTGCGTGTCGGTATAGGACGCAGCGAAAACGCGGACGGCCTTGCCGGGCTCCAGCTCCGCCGTGGCCACCGGCCACGGCTGCAGGCCATAGATATGCTTGACGATCTCACGCGGCGCGCTGTTCCAGTCAATGGGACAAATGGATTTATCCAGCATTTTCACATAAGTCGCCTTTGTATGATCCTGCGGTGTGCGCGGTGCGGTGCCGGATTCGATATCCCGCAGAGTCTTGACGAGAAGCTCCGCGCCCATATCCATCAGGCGGTCAAAGAGCTCGCCCGCGGTCTCAAACTCGCCGATCTCCGTTTCGCGGGCATAGATGATGTCCCCCGCGTCCATATCATGGGCGAGGTACATGGTGGTGACGCCGGTTATCTTATCCCCGTTGAGGACCGCCCACTGGATGGGGGCGGCGCCCCGGTACCGGGGCAGAAGCGAACCGTGGACGTTCACAGCCCCGTACTTTGGGAGTGCCAGCAGTTCGTCCGGCAGGATGCGTCCATAGGCCACTACGACGAGGATATCCGGCTTCAGATCCCGCAGGATCGAGAGCGCGGTCCCGTCCCGCATTTTCTCCGGCTGGAATACCGGCAGAGCGTTTGCAAGCGCGAGCTCCTTCACGGGAGAACAGCTCATCTCCATGCCGCGGCCCTTGGGCCTGTCCGGCTGGGTGAAGACGCCCGCGATCTCAAATTTTTCTTCGATCAGCTTTTTCAGCGAGGCCGCCGCGAAATCCGGCGTCCCCATAAATACGACGCGCATGGGCCTACCGTCCTTATTCTTCTTCAATGCTGCCGGCTTCCAGCTCTTCCCGGCTCAGCATCCGCTCACATCTGGAGGTGAAGATGATGCCCTCGAGATGGTCGATCTCATGGCAAAAGCACCTCGCCGTAAGGCCGTCGCCCTCCACCTCGAAGGTTTCGCCGTTGCGGTCCTGAGCGCGTACCTTGACATGCATCGGCCGTCTCACCATGCCGTACTCCTCCGGAACGGAGAGGCAGCCCTCGGCTCCGTACTGCTCCCCCGAAGTCTCAATGATCTCGGGGTTCACAAGCTCGATCATATACTCCTCTTCGCCCTCGGGCACGTTAGTCTCCAGAACGATCACAGCCCGGCGCAGGACGCCGACCTGCGGCGCTGCGAGACCGACGCCGTTTTCAAGCGCGAGGGTATCCTTCATGTCGTCCAGAAGCTGGTGGAGTCTGGAATTGAACTCCGTCACGGGACGGCATTTTTTATACAGTGTCGGCTGCTCCTTTGTGAGAATATTTCTGCGTGCCATTGTTGTTTTATCTCCAATCTGTCAGTCATTGGGATCGTTATCCGCGTAAATCGCAAGGTCTGAAAGGCGTTTGTCCTGGCAGAACTCCATCACGACGCCCGCGACCAGGGCACGCAGGCCCGTATTCTCTGCCCCGTGGATCATCACCCGGTAGCGGTAGCGGTTGTTGACCTTCACCACTGCAAGGGGCGCGGGGCCGAGGATCTCTGTCTCCGGACCGGGAAGCGCAAGATCGTCCAGCCGTTTGCGGATCATGCGGCAGGCGCGGTAGACATGCTCCTCATTCATGCCGGAGACCGTAATGGACAGGAGCACGGAAAAGGGCGGGGTATGCTGGAGCTTCCGCAGCTCCAGCTCCGATCTGTAAAAGGCGGGATAGTCCTGCTTTGCCGCCTGGACAATGATCTCATTCTCCGGTGTAAAGGTCTGAATCACGGCGCGCCCGGGCTTCTGTCCGCGGCCGCTCCGACCCACCACCTGGGTCATCAGGGAAAAGCTGCGCTCCCCCGCCCGGTAGCTGCCGGCATAGAGAGTTTGATCCGCGGAGATGACGCCCACCAGGGTGACGTTTTCAAAATTGAGACCTTTTGTGACCATCTGCGTGCCCACCAAAATGGGGATGTTCTCCCGGCGAAACTGCTCCAGGAGCTTCTCATGGGATCCCGCCGGGGCGACGGAATCGGCGTCCATGCGCAAAACGGCGGAGTCCGGGAAGAGCTCTCGGAGCTCCGTCTCCACCATCTGGGTGCCGACGCCGACATACCGCAGCGCTCCGCCGCAGTCAGGACAGCTTTCGTCCGGGCGTTGGGAGTAGCCGCAGTAGTGGCACAGGAGCCGTCTGTTTGTGCTGTGATATGTCAGAGATACGCTGCAGCGCGGACACTTGTAGACATAGCCGCACTCTCCGCAGCTGATAAATCTGTTGGCGCCGCGGCGGTTGATGAAGAGAATGCTCTGTTCGCCGCAGTCTATGTTCTTCTGCAGCTCCCGCTGCAGGACGCTGCTGATGCTGCCGCTGTTGCCGCGCCGGAGCTCCCGTTTCATATCGACGATCTCGACCGCGGGGAGGTCCTGCTCGTTATAGCGGCTGCGCAGCTCGAAATAGGCGTATTTGCCGGTCTCCGCGCTGTGCATGCTCACGATATCCGGGGTGGCGGAGCCAAGCAGCAGGAGGCACCCGGCCTTTGCGCAGCGGTACTTTGCCACGTCCCGCGCGTTATAGCGGGGGATGTTTTCGGATTTGTAGGTCTCCTCCTGCTCCTCGTCGATGATGATGAGGCCGAGGGACGGTGTCGGTGCGAAGACCGCGCTGCGTGTGCCGATGACGACGCGCGCCTTTTCGTTCTTCACGCGCTTCCATTCGTCATAGCGCTCCCCCACAGAGAGGCTGCTGTGCAGCACCGCCACCTCATCTCCGAAGTGGGAGGAGAAGGTCTGGATCATCTGGGGCGTGAGGGCTATCTCCGGAACCAGCAGAATAACAGAACGGCCGCGTTTGAGCTCTCGGTCGATGAGATGGATATAGATGCTGGTCTTCCCGCTGCCGGTCACACCGAAGAGGAGGGCCGCGCCGGCTTTGCCCGTCTCGGCAAGCGCCGCGATGCCCCGGAATGTCTTGTCCTGCTCGGGTGTGAGAAGGGGCAAGGGCTCCGTCTCCCCCACATGGATCTGGGGGCGGCGGTAGGCCTCCTTTTGATAGAGCTCCACTGCGCCGGCCTTTTCAAGTGCCTTGAGCATCGGTCTTTTGGCGCCGGTATGCAGAAGCAGATCATGACTCGGGATGCACTCAAAGGCGCAGAGCTGTTCCAAAATGGCCGCCTGGCCGGGAGAGCGCATGCGCTTTGCGTCCCGGAGAGCCTCCGCCTCCTCCGGCTCTATGGCGAGGCGGGCCATCTCGATGCTGCTGTCCCGGGCGCGTCTGCGCCCCTCCTCGTCAAACCAGAGTCCGGCGGGGAGCATCGCCCGGATGGCGTCATAGACCGTACAGAAAAAGCGCTCCCTCATAAACATGGCGAGCTTTAGCTGTTCCTGTGTCAGGATCGGCTCCTCATCCAGAAGCGCGAGCACGGGCTTGAGCTGCTTATCATAGCGGCTCTCCTCTATGAGAGCGAGGATCACACCCTCCGTCCGGCGGTTGCCCCGGGAAAACGGGACATGGACCCGCATGCCGGGGAGGGCCTTGTCCGACATCTCGGGAGGGACAAGATAATCATAGGGCTTATCAAGCCAGTAGGTCGCTGCGGAGACCGCGATCCTTGCCACCGTCCCGGGCACGGTCACTCCCCCCCTTCAACGGAATAGCACGAAGCGATTATTTTTCGATGCTGAGCTTTCCGGTATAGACCTCCTCGATGGCGATGGAGACCGCTTTTCTCTCGAGGGGGAGCTGCTTCTCTTCAGCTTCTGTGGAGATAGCTCTGGCACGTCTGGCGACGAGGTTTACAAGCTGGTAACGGCTGCCGATTCTGTCAACAAGCTCGGCAACAGGGGGATAAAGCATCATAACAATTCTCCATTCTGCCGCTGAAAGCCGCGGCGCGCAATTATTAAACAAGTTCCCGTTTTATAAAAACGCTCTCGCGCTTTTTACTGAAACTGCCGGTTATCAGTTGGATTTGAGCCACCCTGCCCAGTCTTCAAAGCGGCAGTGCTCCGCCTCGATGATGGAGCTGAGCTTTGCGGCCGCACGGTCCACATCGTCGTTGATGATGAGGTAATCGTAGAAATCGGCCTCCTGAAATTCCTGCCGGGCTCTGATGAGGCGGCCCTCGATGGCGGCCTCGGTGTCGGTCCCGCGCCCTCTCAGGCGGCGCTCCAGCTCCTCGAGCGAGGGGGGCGCGATGAAGATCAGCACAGCCTCGGGCATCTTTTTCCGCACCTGTCGGGCGCCCTGGACTTCAATATCCAGGAGGACGTTCAAGCCCTCCTCCAGGCGCTGGTTCACATAGGACCGCGGCGTTCCGTAGCGGTTCGCCACATATTCGGCGTGCTCCAGAAGCTCGTCCTTTTCCACCATCTCCCGGAAGCGCTCAAAGCTGATGAAGAAATACTCTCTCCCGTCCACTTCGCCGGGTCTGGGGGCCCGGGTGGTGACAGAGGTAGAGAAGCAGATATCCTCCCGTCCCTCGATCGCCCGTGCGACAACGGTGCTCTTCCCAGCGCCGGAGGGACCCGAAATCACAAGCAGCTTTCCCTTCTTATTCATCCATCGCTCCGCCTTTTTCTTTATTGTCCGCACAGCGCGCCGCAAGCGTCTCGGGCGGCAGCGCGGAGAGGATCACATTTCCGCTGTCCATGGTGAGGACAGCCTTGGTGCTGCGCCCAAAGGACGCGTCAATGAGCAGGCCCCGCTCCCTTGCGTCCTGGATCATGCGCTTGATGGGCGCCGACTCGGGACTCACGATGGCGATGATCCTGTCCGCCGAGACGAGGTTTCCGAACCCGATGCCGATCAGCTTCATAGCCCGCCTCACTCGATATTCTGGATCTGCTCGCGGATCTTTTCGATCTCGGATTTCAGATCTACCACGGTGTGGGCGATATCGGAATTCTGGCACTTGGAGCCGATGGTGTTCGCCTCGCGGTTAAACTCCTGGATGAGAAAGTCGATCTTCCGGCCCGTGGGGGAATTCCCGTCGATCATGGTCCTGAGCTGACTCATGTGGCTGCGAAGCCGCACGGTCTCCTCGTCAACGGCAATATGGTCCGCAAAGATCGCGGCCTCGGCGAGGATACGGTTCTCGTCGATGCCTGCGGTGCCGAGGACCTCCGCCATTTTCGTTTCGAGCCGCGCCCGGTACTCTGCGACGGTTTTGGGACTCTCCCGCTCTACGGTCTCTACGAGAGCTTCGATGGTCTCCAGTCTCGAGAGCACATCCTCCCGGAGCTTGGCGCCCTCCCGCAGGCGCATGGCGTCAAAATCCTCCAGAGCTTTTTCGGCGATTTCCTGAATACCGGCAGCGATGGCGTCCGCGTCCAGATCCTTTTTCTCAACCGTGAGCACATCCGGAAAGCGACTCACCGAAAGTACGGTCGCGTCGTTCTGGAGGCCATATTCCTCCGAGATATGGCGGAAGGCCTCAAGGTAGCCGCGTAAGAGCGCTTCGTTCACCTTGACGGTCATATCACCCGCCTCCGTGGAATCGACACTCACGAAGACGTCCACCTTGCCCCTGCTGATGTGGCGCTGGACAGCGGCCTTCACCGGGTCCTCCGCGAAGAGGAAGCTCCTCGGCAGACGCACCGAGGCGTCCAGATAGCGGTTATTCACGCTCTTGAGCTCCACAGCGATCTGAAGCCCCTCGACAGTTCCCTTGGCGCTGCCGTAGCCGGTCATGCTCTTGATCATACTGCCTCCAAAAATATAAGTGTTATTGAAATTCTATGATGTCAAAGGTTATGGAATCGCCGGATTTTTTGCGCCGCTGGGAGAGCACCGTGATCACGGCCCCCAGCAGGAAGCCGAGGAAGGTACACAGCACGCAGATCCCCTCTGAGGCTCCCGCGGCATAGGCGGAAAAGCAGGCCAGGACCGCAAGCAGGATCGGCACGATATACACGAGCAGGATCGCCCCATAGACGCGGGACGACTTGCTCTCGATGCGCACCCTCTGTCCGGGGCGGGCGCCGATGAGGTTTCTCGCTACGGTCTTGAGCTCGTTCTGAAAGACGCAGGCCTCGCAGTTTCCGCAGTTGGAGCCGCAGGCCGTGGCGCGGGTCACGACCACCTCGGCCATGTCGGCGTCCAGGCATCTGTATACGACGGCGTCCTGGGTCATTCACTCACCCGCTCTCTCCGGCTCCCGCTCCACCGCGCGCTCGATTTCGACGGAGACGGTGTAGTCGGCGCCGTTCATCTTGATTGCGCCAACATCGGTGAAGCCGTCCACATAGATCTTAACCTTCGGCATAAAAATGCCGGTGGACGCGTTCATATCAGTCAGGTCGGCAACCGCCCGGATATTCTCGTTCTTGAGCGCCGCAAGGCTTTCCGGATTGCCGCGCAGCGTGACGAACAGGCCCTCTGTCAGGATATTGGCGTGGAAGCCCTCCGTCATATTGATGCAGGAGATATTGGTCACGCGGAAATTCTTGGTCTCAAGACCCACGATTTCCACGGTCACCTTTGCCTCTGTAGCGCCCGTGACATTACGGAGCTCATTGTCGATGGGGATGGTGTATTTGTCGCTGAAGGTGGAGGTGAAATCGGTCAGGTCGATGGTGGTGAGCATGATCTTGTTGATGCCCGCGAGGATCTTGGAATCACCCGCCAGCGTGATGCTCTCCGGTTCGATGGTGACCTTGGTGTTCTCTGCGCTGGCGCCGCCGCCCTCGATCAGATTGACGCCGAGGCTGATTTCCTTGAGCGTCTGGATCGGCAGCGTCGCCGTGACCACATCCGTTGAGAAAGTGATGCCCGTCGTGGAGGCCGGAGTATTGTCCGCCGTCATGAGGGTATAGCCTGTCTCCACCTCATAGGTGCTGTCCACATTCTCCTTGCTGAAGGTCACCCACGCGTATTCCACGTTTCTCAGATAAGCCTCAGGCCCCGAAAGCGTAATGACAGCGGGCTCGAAGATCGGCGTCTCGGCGGTAAAGCCCTCGGCGATCGACCCGTCAAAGCTGCCGCGGACCTGTACGGACTTTGTCGTCTGCGCGGAGACCATAAAGTTGATGGTCTCGGGCGTCTTCCGGGTGACGGTCAGGTTGCTGGTGTCTGTTCCGTCCGGAAAGCTCACCGTATACTGCTGGGATGTGTAGGCCGGGCGGGAGAGCTTGGACACGTCGATCTGGGCATAGATCTTATCTGAATCCAGGCTGCCCACGATACGGCGCGGCCCGACCACCTCCACCGTGACGGTGCTGGTTTCCATATCGGTAATCACAAGGTTTCTGGAGTTTCTCAGCAGCGTCTCGCCCACGAGCTGCACCCGCACGCCGCGGAAGGTCTGTTTGAATTCCTCCGTCTCGACGCTTGCCACATAGATCCACATGATCATGGAGCAAATCAGGGAGATGATAGCCCAGAAAGCCTTGCTGTTATACAGTTTACTCAGATTTGCTTTCATTCTCATCCTCACTGTTCTCGGCAACCGGCCGGAAGAAATGCAGAACGCTCTCCCAGAGGCCGGTCTTCTTGTCTTTCTTTTCCTCGTGGATCAGCTCTTTTGAGAGCTCGGAGGCGAGCTGTCCGGTGGAGAGATGCCGCTTGAGCGTAGACTTGACCGCAAGTGAAATGTCCCCGCGCTCCTCTGAGACGATGACAACGACGGCATCCGTCTCCTCCGACATGCCGAGACCCGCCCTGTGCCGCGTCCCGAGATCGAAGCTCAGATTCTGGTTTCTCGAGAGCGGAAGGATGCAGGCGGCAGCCTCGATCCTGCCGTCACGAATGACGACCGCGCCGTCATGCAGAGGAGAGTTCTTGAAAAACAGGTTCTTGATAAGCTGGGCGTTCACATCGGCATTGATGACGGAGCCGGTCGCAATGATCGGCGAGAGGGATGAATTGCGCTCAAATACCAGCAGAGCGCCGGTCTTCGTCACCGCCATATCACCGCAGGCCAGCGCCACCTCGCTGATGGCGCGGGACATGTTGGTGCCGGAACTGCCGATGTTGGTGTTGAGTGTACTGCCCATTCGCTCCAGCAGGCGGCGAAGCTCCGGCTGGAACAGGATCACGAGGGCGATCATGCCCAATTCCACAGCCTTGCGCAGGAGGTAATTGATCATGATGAGTCCGAAAAACTCGGACGCCCACAGAGCTGCAAGCACCAGGATCAGGCCCTTGGCCAGATTGATAAAGCTCGACTTGCGGATAAACCAGACGATCCTGTATATAAGAAAGGCGACGATGATAATGTCAACAAAGTCGGCGATTTCAATCGTCGCCAGATAATTGCCTGCGCGGCCGAGCGCGTTGGTAATTGTGTCCATGTGTTCTCCTCTTGTCTGTATGCACAGTCCATCTATTTTACTCTTATCAATACATTATACCGCAAGCCGCAGGAAAAGGCAACTGTTTTAGCGCATCCCGCAGGACATTTCTCGGACTGCGGCGCAGAAGCGGAGGATCTCCTCCCGGGTCAGGAAGGGTGAAAAGCTCGCGCGGATTGTCCCCGTCTCAAGGGTTTCGGCACTGCGGTGCGCAAGGGGCGCACAGTGCAGGCCGCTGCGAAGACAGATCCCCTGCTCGGAGAGTCTCCGCGCCGCCTCATCACAGTCCATCCCGCGCATGCGAAAGGAGAGGACGCCGCTCTGCGTCTCCTGCGGGCCGCAAAAGAGCTCAACGCCCTTCACATCCGACAGACCGTCCGCCGCGCAGCGCAGCAGCGCTCTCTCTTCCTCCAGGATCGCAGCCGGCGTCCTCTGCTCCACATAGGTCATCCCCGCAAGGAGCCCCGCGATACCCGGGACGTTGTGCGTGCCGGCCTCATGACGGTCCGGCAAATAATCCGGCATCTCCTGCAGAATACTGTCAGACCCGGAGCCGCCCGCAATCAGCGGAATCCCGCTCTCTTCGCACAGGAGCAGTCCCGTCCCCTGGGGTCCGAAGAGGCCCTTGTGTCCGGGCATGGCGAGAAAGGCCGCGCCGAGGCCCGCGAAATCCACATCCAGCGTCCCCGCGGCCTGGGAGGCGTCCACGATGAGCGGGATGTGTCTATCCCGACAGAGCGCCGCGATCCTGTGGATCGGCAGAATAAAGCCGAAGACGTTCGACACCATGGTACACACGACGAGCCCGGCACGGTCGATCTGCTCCCCGAAAGCATGCAGGCAGGCCTCCTCGTCAAAGAGAGGTGAGCAGGCAGTCAGGATCTCAGCCCCCGCCTTTTTGAGCGGACGGGTGACCGCGTTGTGCTCATAACCCGATATCAGCACGCGCATCCCCGGGGAGACCAGCGAGTTTACCGCGATATTGAGCGCATGGGTGGCGTTCATGGTGAAGACGACGTTTTCAGGCTCCGGGACATGAAAGAGCGCTGCCGCTTTTTCCCGACAGCGGAACACCAGTTCCGACGCCCGCATCGCAGCGCGGTGGCCGCCGCGGCCCGGACTTGCGCAGGTCTGCATGGCGCGCAGCATCTCCCGGCCCACTTCCGCAGGCTTCACAAGACTTGTTGCCGCGTTGTCAAGATAGATCACGCGCGTCTGCCTCCTCATAGCTTCCGTCCTCGCCGCGCCGGTAAATCTTCCCGGTGAGCAGCCTGTTATTCTGCAGGAGCCTCACCGCCTCGCCCAGCCGACGGTAGAGGCTGAGTGCATAGCCGCAGCCGTTTTCCCGCAGACTCTGCGGAGCTTTCACCACGGATGCGCTGAATCCGCGCCGCTCCAGCAGCAGAGCCGCCCTCTCCGCGTTGGTCAGCGATTTGCACATAATCAGGTATTTCATGAGAGAACCATCCTCCAAAAGCAAAACGCGACCCGCCCCCGTAGGAGCAGGTCGCAGATTAAGACTATTCCCCGATAGAAAGTGCAATTAGATTTCCGGGCAGATTTTGCGCCAGACAAGGCGCCTTCCGCTGAGCATAATGGAGATATATAGTCAAGGAAGGCAACGCAGTATGGCACAAATAATGCCGGAAAGATTTTGCTTTTTCTATTAGGGTATAGTATAAGACTCGCACAGGGCTGTCTCATCCTATGCGTGTGAGGTCGTCTCTGTCATTCTATCAGGGCGACGGCGTGCGCCGCGATGCCGAGACCTTCGCCGGAAAAGCCGAGCCCCTCCTCCGTCGTCGCCTTGACGCTGACGCAGTCAGCAGCCAGGCCCATCGCCGCGGCGAGCTTTTCCCGCATGGCCGGGATATGGGCGGCGAGCTTCGGCCGCTGGGCGATCACGGTGCAGTCCACGTTGACGATGTGATAACCGGCTTCCTCTATACGATGCCGTACGATTCGCAGAAGCTCCACGCTGTCTGCGCCCCTGTAGCGCTCATCGCTGTCCGGGAAGAGCTTGCCGATATCCCCGAGGGCCGCGGCGCCGAGGAGAGCGTCCATCAGGGCATGCGTGAGAACATCCGCGTCCGAGTGGCCGAGAAGGCCCTTCTCATAGGGGATCTCAATGCCGCCGAGGATGAGCCTTCTGCCCTCCGTCAGGCGGTGCACGTCATACCCATGTCCGATCCGCATTGAAGTCCCCCTTGTCCTCCACGATCGCCCTTGCGTAAACCAGATCCTCCGGCGTCGTGATCTTGATATTCTCCGGCTCGCCCTCCACGACGAAGGTCTTGACGCCCATCATGTCCATGGCCGAGCAGTCATCCGTGAGACGCATCCCCTCCGTGACCGCCCTCGTGAGGGCGCCCTTGATGAGGTCCGCGGAAAATACCTGCGGCGTCTGCACCCGGACGGTGCTTGCGCGGTCCACGGTCCCCACGATAAACCCCTTCTCGTCCACGGTCTTGAGCGTGTCGGTGCTCGCGATGGCGGGGACGGCAGCGTGATAATCCCGCGCCGCCAGGATCGTCCTTGAGATGAGCTCCTGGGATACAAGCGGGCGCGCCCCGTCGTGAATGGCGATGAGCTCCGCCCCGTGCCGCGCGGCAGATACGCCGGCGAGAGCGGATTCCATGCGCGTGTTTCCGCCGCTGACCACCTGCTTGACCTTGTGCAGGCCGTTCTTATAGCAGAGATCGGCGATCTCCTCGATCTTCTCCGTCTTTGTGACAATGATGATCTCATCGACATACTCGTTTTTTTCAAAGGCGAGGACCGTCCTTGCCAGCACCGGCATGGCGCCGAGCTTCATCATGATCTTGTCGGTCCCCATACGCTGGGAGCTGCCGGCGGCGACAATGACCGCGGAGCAGCGCGGAGGCGTCTGTTTCCTGCGATTCAGCGGGCAGCGCATCACGATGTCCCTCCTCTTGCATTATCCCTGAAATATTACTTCAAACCGTTTTTGAGGCAGCTGCGCCGCCCAAAACTCCCTGCGCCGAGCTGCACGAGGCCACGCGCCGACCAAACGCGGCTTTTTCCCATGCAAGCCGCGTGCGAAAGCCCGTGTTACTCAATTGCGAAACCATGTTTTGCAATTGAAATCAGCCCTTGAGCTGGCGTTTGCGGTAGAAGTTCATCATCCCGTCCTGCAGCATATCCAGATGCATCAGCATCTTGCCTGCCCCGTAGGCCGCACAGGAGACCGCGTCGTCCACCACGAGAGTGCGGATGCCGGTGCTGCGCTCGATGAGCCTGTCGATGCCGTAGATGAGGCTGCCGCCGCCGGACATGATGATGCCGTTTTTGTCAAGGTCCCCCACAAGCTGGGGAGGTGTGCTCTCCAGGACGATATGGATAGTCTCGAGAATGCGGTTCATGGGCTCCACGAAAGCCTCGATAAGTTCTGTGGAGCTGACCTTCACGGTCTTCGGCAGACCGTTGGAGAGGTCCCGGCCTTTGATCTCCTCAAAGCTGATGTCCGGGCGCTGGATCACGCAGCCGATGCTGCGCTTGAGCTCCTCCGCCGTGCTCAGGCCGATGAGCAGATCATACTTGCGGCGGATGAACTTCACGATGGATTCATCGAAGCTGGTGCCCGCCACCTTGATGGACTGGCACTCCACCACGCCGCCGCCGGAGACGACAGCCACCTCCGTAGTGCCGCCGCCGATGTCGATGACCATGTGTCCGTCAGCCTTGGAGATATCGACGCCCGCGCCCATGGCGGTGGCCACGGCGGTCTCCAGGAGATAGACCTTCCGCGCCCCGGCCTCGATGGCGGCGTCGATCATGGCGCGCTCCTCCACGCCGGTGATGGAGCTCGGCACGCAGGCCAGCACACAGGGCTTAAAGAGGCTGAAGGACGTGATGCGGCCGACAAGCTCCCGCAGCATCTGGGCCGTCATCTCATAGTCTGAGATGACGCCCGCGTTGACCGGATGGATGGCCACGATGTTCGCCGGGGTGCGGCCCAGCATCTTCTGGGCGTCCTGTCCGATCTTGAGGATCTTGCCGGTGAATTTATCCACCGCCACGACGGTCGGCTCCCTGGCGACGACGCCCTTCCCCTGCTCAAACA
>CAMHEN010000031.1 GCA_946184165.1 uncultured Clostridia bacterium
CGGGATACTTCTCGACCTGCCAGAGGACCATGTTGGTCATCTCGGCGATGCCGGGTACAAAGAGCTGGACATACCACTGCTTCTCATGCTGGGGATTCTCACGGTGATACTCTACGATACCGTGGTTTGCGGCGTCGGTCAGCAGCTCCTCGATACGGGCTTCGGACTTGCCGGTGAGCTTTGCGATCTCGGCGGTGGTCTTCGGCTTGCGAAGGCCCATCTTGAGCATGACCTCCGCGATCTCATCGGAGGAGCATGCGCGGTCCAGAATGATATACTCCGGATCGTTTTCAGTCAGGCGCTTGATGCCGAACTTGTACGGAAGACGGTCCGTGATCATTTTGCCAAGGTCAAACAGAATCTCTCTTGCCATTGGTTTTCTCCTTTCGACTTGCTTGAATTCAAGCTGTATAAAAGTGGAACTGATCCATAATTGCTCTATTAAAGACTATACCACAAACAGGCGCTCTTTTCAACCGCTATTCTGCTTATACGCGGAGATTCATGCACTTTTTCGACTTATACAAAAAGACACTTGTCTTTTTGCCGCGGGCGGGTTATGATAAGCACATCCGGCACTTGTGCGTTATGGTTTTCAAAAGGAGGGATCGTGTATGTTGGATCAATATCTGATCATTCACAAGAGCATCCTGCCCGAGTACTATGAAAAGGTCATCGAGGCGCGGCGGCTGCTGGAGGACGGCAGGATCAAAGACGTGAGCCAGGCTGTACGGGAAGTCGGCATCTCCCGCAGCACTTATTATAAATACAAGGATTTCATTCTGGAGCCGACGGAGATCTCCGGCGGACGCAAAGCCGTTCTGTCCATGATGCTCAATCACGAGCAGGGCGTCCTGGGGGCGCTGCTCATGCGCATTTCCGAGGCCCATGCCAATGTGCTGACCATCACGCAGAGTCTGCCGATCCGTGACAAGGCCAGCGTAACCATCTCCCTCGATGTGAGCGAGGTGGACGGCAGCATGGAGGACTTTGTCTCCGGGCTCTGCGGCGTGGCCGGGGTCGAGCAGGTACGGATGCTCGCTGTTGAATAAGACCGAAAAGAGCCGCAGATTCTGCGGCTTTTTTTAATGAGGTGTTTGCTATGGCAATACAAAGGGACAGGCAGGAGATCCGGGACATTCTGAAACTCATTGAAGAGTTTGACGCGAATGTCTGCGACATTGCGTCCCAGGCTTCGATCCAGCAGGAAGCTGCGGCGGAAGCTCTGAAGGAGCTTTCCAGGCAGGGGCTCGGCGCCGTCCTGCGCGGCATGGACGTGGAGAACATCAACCGCGACAGGCTCGGCATCCGGGTAGCCAGTCTGCGGGCGGCCGGGATCTGCAATATGGAGCAGCTCTGCGCCTTGTCGGTGGACCAGATCAACGATATCAAGGGCATCGGGGACGAAGCCGCGTGGCTCATCTACACCCTCGCGGGCCGCATACGGCAGGAGGCGAGCGCCGGGCTCAAGGTGCGCGTCAGTCTGGATGATCGGAGTGAGGCGGCTGCCTCCCTTCTGCTCACTGCAAAGACCGCGATGGAGACGGACAACGCCGTCCGGCAGGCACAGGCCATCTATGCGGAATATCACGACGCCCTTCGCGCCGCTTACACCGCCGCGAAGCCCGCTGCCGGGACGCTGCGCTGGCTCTTCACCTCCGCGGAGAAAAAGAAAGAGGCCGTCGACGCCGCGCTCTATCTCTACGGACTTCTTACAGGGGATTACGGAGAGCGGGTCCGTACCGCGATCAGCGCCTATGACGCGCGGGCAATACCGGACAGCGAGAGCGTCTGGGAGGACTTTCGGCACAACAGCGCCGCTTACTATGCACAGCTCGACCGCCTTGACCGCGCCATCAGCGCGCGGATCGACAACAGCTACAGCGGGCTTCCCGAGGAGCTTGTGCGCGCGGTGGAGATGCAGCCCCTGTATCTCGACTCCCTGCACGCGGTGCTGAGACCATACCAGGAGTTCGGCGCGCGCTATATCCTGCGTCAGGGAAAGGTGCTGCTCGGCGACGAGATGGGTCTCGGCAAGACCGTGCAGGCCATCGCCGCGATGGTATCGCTCAAGGCCATGGGCGCCTCCCACTTTATGGTGGTCTGTCCCGCGAGCGTACTGGTGAACTGGTCCCGCGAGATCAGGAAATTCAGCGATCTCCCCGTGACCGTGATCCGCGGCGGTGATCTCACGGCAGCGCGAAACTGGCGCGAGCACGGAGGCGCCGCCGTCACGACCTACGAATCCATCAGCCGCTTCTCGCTGCCAGAGGATTTTCGCTTCTCCATGCTGGTGGCGGATGAGGCGCACTACGTCAAAAATCCCGCAGCCATCCGCACACAGGCGCTGCTGATCTTGCGGCGGAAGGCGGAGCGCGTCTTGTTCATGACGGGCACGCCCCTTGAAAACCGCGTGGATGAGATGTGTTTTCTCATCTCCTGCCTCCGGGCGGATATTGCGGGCCAGATCAAGGAGATGAAGTATATCTCCTCCGCCCCGCAGTTTCGGGAGCGCCTCGCCCCCGTCTATCTCCGCCGTACGCGCGACGACGTGCTCGACGAGCTCCCCGCGCTCATTGAGAAGGAGGAATGGTGCGAGATGGGCCTTGCCGAATGGAAGCAGTACGCGCTCTCCGTTGCGGCGGAAAACTTCATGGCCATGCGGCAGGTGTCCTGGGATGTGGGCGATCTCAGCAAATCCTCCAAGGCGAAGCGTCTTCTCGAGCTCTGTGACGAGGCGAAGGCAGACGGCCGAAAGATCATCGTTTTTTCCTATTTCCGGGAGACGCTCCGCGCGGTGCAGCAGCTTCTCGGCAAGCGTGCTCTGGACCCGATCACAGGCTCCGTGTCACCTGCCCGCCGCCAGGAGCTCGTGGACGCCTTTACCGCCGCCGAGGACGGCACGGTCCTGATCTGTCAGGTGCAGGCGGGCGGCACCGGTCTCAACATCCAGGCCGCGAGCGTGATCATCTTCTGTGAACCGCAGATCAAACCCTCCATCGAGAATCAGGCCGTCTCCCGCGCTTATCGCATGGGCCAGCTCCGGAGTGTGCTGGTGCACCGCCTCCTCTGCGACAACACCGTGGACGAGCGCATCCTGGAGCTGCTGCGTGAGAAGCAGGATATCTTCGACTCCTTTGCTGAAGAGTCCACCGTGGGCAGCGAATATGTGAAAGCTGAGAAGAGCATCAGCGCCGCCATCATTCAGATGGAGAAGGAACGCCTCGCCGCTGAAGAAGCACCCCTCTTACCCGAGTAGGCGAATCGGGTACCGCGTCTGTTAAGCCTGCATAAACTGGAATTTTGTTTTTACAAATTTTAAAAACTGTGAAATTTACCACTTCCCTTTTAGCTGTTTTGTGTTATACTATATTCAACACTATACAGTTTATTCCAGACGAACCGGGGAGGGTACGGGATGGCAAGCTCGACAAAAAAGGCGCTGGCCGACGCGCTGAAGAAAATGATGGTCGTCAAGCCCATCGACCGCATCACGGTCAACGATCTTGTGGAGACCTGCGGTGTAAGCCGCCAGACCTTCTACTATCATTTCGACGATGTATACGATCTGCTCGAGTGGGTGTTTGAAGAGGACGCAAATGCCAATCTCCCGAGCGAAGTCGTCTATGACAACTGGAAGCACGATGTGACGCTCTGGTTCAAATACCTGTATGACAACTCCACCTTTGCGCTGAACGTCTATAATTCCAACAGCCGCCTGTATATGCTCCGCTACATCAAGGGCAGACTGCGCGATTGCATCCGCAGCTTTTCGGAGATTGTGGCAGAAGATCGCTCCATCGACCGGGCTGATTTTGAGTTCATCGTGGAGTTTTATTCCAATATCGTTGTGGGCCTGATCTCCCAGTGGATGGACCGGGGCATGCAGCTCCCCAAGGAGATTACCACGGACAAGGTCCTGAGAGTGCTTGACAACAGCATTGAAAACATTATGGCGCGTTTTCAGAATAACTGACAGCCTCCTGCGGCAGGACGCGGCCTCTCAAACGACTCTCAATATGCACCATAATCTGACAAAGAAGCAGACCGTAAGGATCTGCTTCTTTGTCAGATTATTCAAACAGCATGGATGCATATCAAGGGCAATCCGGCAGAAGATAAGGTCGGGCGAATGAGTCCCAAATGAAGAAAAGGAGATGGACGCATGTCTACCAATACCAGCAATCATCTGGTCAATCCCGCAGCCCGTGAGGCTATGGATAAGTTCAAGATGGAAGCCGCAGCCGAGGTCGGTGTGAACCTGAAGAACGGCTATAACGGCGAGCTTACCAGCCGTCAGGCCGGTTCCGTCGGCGGACAGATGGTCAAGAAAATGATCGAGGCATACGAAAACGGCATGAAGTAAGCGTCTCAGCTTATGCGGATGCGGAACAGTCATCGGGCTGTTCCGCATTTTTCATGCGCCGTGCCATGCGTCTGTCTTTTCTTTTATGCGCCGAAATAGCTTTGAACCCCTACTATTTTTCCATTTTTTGAACCAATTTGGAAGAGATCGGTCTTTTTTCTTTTTCCGGGCCCTGATTTCTTGACTTTTCTCTTTCTCATGGTATACTGTTGAAAAATATTGGGAGGGATACGATATGACGATCGAAGAGCGCGCCGAACAGGGCGCCGTTCTCAAGAGAAGCTGCAACTGCTGCCAGGCGGTTTTGCTGGCACTGGCGGACCAGACAGGGCTTTCCCCGGAGCAGCTCATGCAGCTCGGCTCCGGATTCGGCTCCGGCATGGGCAACATGGAGGGGACCTGCGGCGCTCTCGTCGGCGCGGGAATGGTCGCCGGCTTCAAGCTGAACGAAAAGAGCACAACACGCTATACCCGCCAGATTTCGGAAAACTTCCAGAAACGCTGCGGTGCGATCCTCTGCAAGCAGCTCAAGGGCCGGGATACCGGCGCGCCTCTCTGCTCCTGCGAAGACTGCGTGCGCAATGCCGTGCGCGCCTACGGGGATATCCTCGGCATCGAATAATCTGTTATCATTTTATTTAGGAAAGGAATCCGACCATGGCCAGAATTATCAACGAACCCTGCCACACCTTTAACGAGTACCTGCTGATCCCCGGCTATACGCCCATTACCTGCCGCTCTGAGAAAGTCTCTCTCAAGACGCCGCTGGTGAAATTCCGCAAGGGGCAGGAGGAGCCCGCAATCACAATGAACATCCCCATGGTCTCCGCCATCATGCAGTCCGTCTCCGGCGACCGCATGGCCGTGGCCCTCGCCACCGAGGGCGGCGTGAGCTTCATCTACGGCTCCCAGAGCGTGGAGGACGAGGCTGCCATGGTCAGGCGCGCCAAGACCTATAAGGCCGGCTTTGTCAGGAGCGATTCGAACATCAGCCCCGACCACACCCTGCGCGATGTCCTGCAGCTCAAGGAGAAGACCGGCCATTCCACCATCGCCGTCACCGAGGACGGGACCGCCGAGGGCAAGCTCGTCGGCGTGGTGACAAGCCGCGATTACCGCGTGAGCCGTATGGACCCCGCGACAAAGGTCTCCGACTTTATGACGCCCTTCGATAAGCTCGTCTGGGCGCTGGAGGGCATTACGCTCAAAGAGGCCAACGATATCATCTGGGACCACAAGCTCAATTCCCTGCCCATCATCGACGAAAACGGCCGCCTGTGCTACTTCGTCTTCCGCAAGGACTACGAGAGCCACAAGCAGAACCCGAACGAGCTTCTGGACACGCACAAGCGCTACGTGGTGGGCGCGGGCATCAACACCCGCGACTACGAAACCCGCGTTCCCGCTCTGCTCGAGGCCGGGGCGGACGTGCTGTGCATCGACTCCTCCGAGGGTCATACCGACTGGCAGCGCTTCACGCTCTCATGGATCCGTGAGCATTACGGCGACAAGGTGAAGGTCGGCGCGGGCAACGTGGTGGATGCGGCGGGCTTCCGTTTTCTGGCCGAGTGCGGGGCTGATTTCGTCAAGGTCGGCATCGGCGGCGGTTCCATCTGCATCACCCGTGAGACCAAGGGCATCGGCCGCGGACAGGCTACCGCCGTAATCGAAGTCTGTGCCGAGCGCGACAGATACTTTGAAGAGACCGGCATCTATATCCCTGTCTGCTCGGACGGCGGCATCGTTTTTGATCACCACATCACCCTGGCCCTTGCGATGGGCGCGGACTTTGTGATGCTGGGCCGCTACTTCGCCCGCTTCGACGAGAGCCCCACCAACAAGGTCAACATCGGCGGCACCTACTACAAGGAGTACTGGGGCGAGGGCTCGGCCCGCGCCCGCAACTGGCAGCGCTACGACATGGGCGGCGACAAGAAGCTCAGCTTCGAGGAGGGCGTGGACTCCTATGTCCCCTACGCCGGCCCCCTCAAGGACAACGTGGCCCTCACGCTCAGCAAGGTCCGCCATGCCATGTGCAACTGCGGCGCCATGACGATACCCGAGCTGCAGGAAAAGGCCGTGCTGACGCTCGTGTCCCCCACCTCCATTGTGGAGGGCGGCGCCCACGACGTGATCCAGAAGGACACCTCCCCGGTCATCAAGTAAAGAGAAGAATACGGAGGACGCAATTGAGTCAATGCGTCCTCCGTATAAAAACTCCCGGCTGACGCGCACGTTCTGCGCATCGGCCGGGTCTTTCTCTTCCTGTCTCAGATCGTTACTCTGTCGCTTCGTCCAAATCTGCGCCGTACTGCATCATGTGCGCCTTGATCGCGTTGAAGGACTTGTCGCTGATATAATGCTCAATCCGGCAGGCGTCCTCGGTGGCGGTCTTTTCATCCACGCCGAGATTCATAAAGAGTTTTGACAGGACCGTGTGCCGCTCGTAAATGCTCTTCGCCTTTGCCTCCCCTTCTTCGGTCAGCTTGATCGCGCCGAACTCATCCGTCCTGGCAAGCCCATCTCTTTTCAAAAGGCCGAGGGCGCGGCTGACAGAGGGTTTCGAATAGCCCATATACTCGCCGACGTCGATCGCCCGGACCTTCGTCGACTTCTGAGAGAGGACATAAATCGTCTCCAGGTACATCTCCCCGGATTCCTGCATGGCCATCTGGCTTCACTCCCTTTTTCGGTAGTAATGTCAGTTTAGCATACGATTTTTGAAAAAGCAATGCATCAGACAAAAGCACTTGACAAATTAGCTTTGCCTAACTATAATAGCAAACGAGTTAGGTGAAGCTAATTTCTTTTTTGGCAGAGAGTTAGCATCTGCTACCGCTCTGTTTCAGTATCATTCGTTTTGGAGGAAAAACATGATGCCTCTCAGTTATGCGGAACTCGGTCAGTCACAGATCATCCGAAAGATCGGCGGCAGCCCGGAGGTGAAAAAACACCTGGAAGATCTCGGCTTCAACGTCGGGGGTGAGGTCAGCGTTGTGAGTACGCTGGGCGGAAATCTGATCGTCAAGGTCAAGGAGAGCCGCGTCGCGGTCAGCAACGAACTTGCAAGAAAAATCATGGTTTAAGAGGAGGATACTATGAAAACGCTCAGAGACGTGAAAATCGGCGAGACCGCTACGGTCGTCAAGCTGCATGGGGAGGGCGCCGTCAAGCGCCGCATCATGGATATGGGGATCACCAAGCACACTCCCGTATACGTGCGCAAGGTCGCGCCGCTCGGCGATCCGATCGAGGTCACGGTGCGAAACTATGAGCTCTCGATCCGCAAGGCGGACGCGGAAATGATCGAAGTCGAATAAGCAGATCCTGAGGCGGAAGCCTCTATTTTTCGGGACAGTGGTTATATGCGGCTAACCTCCTGTCCTGTTTTTGGAGAAAGGAAGTTCGGATTATGAATTTGAGAATCGCCCTTGCGGGCAACCCGAACAGCGGCAAAACGACCCTGTTCAACGCGCTGACCGGCTCCAACCAGTTCGTCGGCAACTGGCCCGGCGTCACCGTGGAGAAAAAGGAAGGCAAGCTCAGAAAGCACGACGATGTGACGATCACCGACCTGCCGGGCATCTATTCCCTGTCCCCCTACACCCTGGAAGAGGTGGTCGCGCGAAACTATCTGATCGGGGAACGCCCCGACGCCATTCTGAACATCATCGACGGCACAAACCTGGAGCGCAATCTCTACCTTACCACGCAGCTTACGGAGCTCGGCATCCCCGTGGTACTTGCCGTGAACATGATGGACATCATCACGAAGAACGGCGACGAGATCAACATGCAGGAGCTCTCCCGCCAGCTCGGCTGCAGGGTCATGCCCATCTCCGCCCTCAAGGGCGACGGCGCCATGGAGGCCGCCGAGGCTGCCATCGAGGCGGCCAAAAACGGCAAGACCATCCCCCTGCACAGCTTCTCAGGCCCTGTGGAGCACGCTCTTGCCCACATCGAGGAGGCCGTGGTGCACAGTCTCCCCGAGGAGCAACAGCGCTGGTACGCCATCAAGATCTTCGAGCGGGACGACAAGGTCCTCGAGCAGCTCAATATTCCGGCGGACACCCTCGCCCATATTGAAAAGGATATCGCCGCGGCAGAGAAAGAGCTTGACGACGACGCGGAGAGCATCATCACCAACGAACGCTACATCTACATCGCCGAGGTCATCAAATCCTGCTATCGGAAGAAAAACGCGGGAAGTCTCACGACCTCCGATAAAATTGACAAGATCGTGACCAACCGTTTTCTGGGCCTGCCCATCTTTGCGGTCGTCATGTTCCTGGTCTACTGGATTGCCATGGTGGCTGTCGGCGCTCCGGCGACGGACTTCACAAATGACAACATCTTCGGCGACGGCTTCCATCTCTTCGGGATGGACGGCGGCTACGAGGAGCTCGCCGAGCGCTACGCGGACGCGGCCCTCCTTGTGGACGGCTACGACGTCTGGGTAGAGGAGAACGGTAAAGAGCCCGTTGACGAGTTCACCTACGCCGTGGAGGACGAGGAGACCCTGGAGGTCACCGAGGAGACTGCGACGCTCGCGGACTATGAGGAAGCCCTCAAGACGCTGGAGGAGATCGGCGACGAACCCGATCCCGCGGACTACGGCACCTGGGTCCCCGGTATCCCGGCTCTGGTGGAGAGTCTTTTGGATAAAATCAACGCGGCAGACTGGCTCAAGGGCCTGATCCTGGACGGCATTGTGGCCGGCGTCGGCGCGGTGCTCGGTTTTGTGCCGCAGATGCTGGTGCTGTTCCTGCTGCTGGCCTTTCTCGAGGCCTGCGGCTATATGGCCCGTATCGCCTTCGTGCTGGACCGCGTGTTCCGCAAGTTCGGTCTCTCGGGCAAGTCCTTTATCCCGATGCTCATCGGCGTGGGCTGCGGTGTGCCCGGCATCATGGCAAGCCGCACCATCGAGAACGAGCGCGACCGCCGCATGACCATCATGACCACCACCTTCATCCCCTGCGGTGCGAAGGTGCCCTTCATCGCCATGATCGCAGGCGCGATCTTCGGCGGCTCCCCGTGGGTGTCCACCTCCGCCTACTTTATCGGCATGGCGGCCATCGTGGTCTCCGGCATCATGCTGAAGAAGACCCGGATGTTTGCCGGCAATCCCGCTCCCTTTGTCATGGAGCTGCCCGCCTACCACTGGCCGACGCTCGGCAACGTCCTCCGCTCCATGTGGGAGCGCGGCTGGTCCTTTATCAAGAAGGCCGGCACCATTATCCTCCTCTCCACGATCGTCGTGTGGTTTACGAGCTTCTTCGGCTTCACGGATGACGGCTTCCGGATGCTCGGCGAAGAGGAGCTTGAGCTCTCGATCCTCGCCAAAATCGGCGGGGCCATCGCCTGGATCTTCGCGCCCCTCGGCTGGGGCAACTGGCAGGCGGCTGTCGCCTCCATCACGGGGCTCGTCGCCAAGGAGAACATCGTCGGCACCATGGGCATCCTCTACGGCAGCGGCGAGCAGACCGCATGGCAGGCCCTCTCCGCGGCTTTCACCGGCGTGACGGGCTACTCCTTCCTGGTGTTCAATCTTCTCTGCGCGCCCTGCTTCGCGGCCATCGGCGCCATTAAGCGTGAGATGAACAACGCCAGGTGGACCTGGTTTGCCATCGGCTATCAGTGCGGCTTTGCCTATCTCGTGTCCCTGATGATCAACCAGTTCGGCGGGCTCTTTACCGGCAATGTGAACATCATCGGTCTCATCTTTGCCATTGCGGCGCTCTGCTTTATTCTCTACATGCTCTTCATCCGGAAATACAAGGAAGCCGACAAGCTCACGGCTGTGGTATAAGAAAGGGGCAACACCATGCTCACGTGGCTCACGGCAAATCTCGGCACGATCGTGGTGACGCTGCTGCTGATCGCCGCAGTCGCCGGGATCGTCCGGAGTCTCATCCGGGACAAGAGGCAGGGTAAACCATCCTGCGGCGGCAACTGCGGGCATTGCGGCATGTGCGCCTCCTGCCGTCAGAAGCAATAGCATATGAAAATATCCGGGCCTTTCGGCCCGGATATTTCAGCCTGCAGACAATCCCCGGATATCGAATTATCGCGCAAGCGAAAATGTTTCAAATCCGTTTTCTGCCGCGGCGTGTACGTGGCAGAAAACACTTCTCGCCCCGCAAGTGTGCGAGTTGGCCGCCGAAAGCGGACAAGGAGTGCGCGCAGCGGGGTGCAAAAACTCGTAGACAAAGTCCCCTGGGCTTTGTCTGCGACTTGAAACATCCGGGCCTTTCGGCCCGGATGTTTTCATATGCTTGGTTCTGGCGGGGATCAAGCCCAGGGGTTCTCCGTGGGATACGGGAGGGACTTGGGTTGGTTGTAGCCGATGTCCTCCACGCCGAGGAATTTGAAGACCTCAAAGAGGGCTTTGCCGTGATGGCCGAATGCCACTGCGCCGTGGTGCGGGAAGCGCTTCTGGATGAGCACATGGCGGTAGAAGCGGCCCATCTCGTGGATGGCGAAGACGCCGATGCCGCCGAAGCTGGTGGTGGCAACGGGCAGAACCTCACCCTCGGCGATGTAGGAGCGGAGCTTGCCCTCAGAGTCGCACTGGAGGCGGAAGAAGGTGATCTCACCCGGGGCGATGTCGCCCTCAAGGGTGCCGCGGGTAAAGTCGGGATCGGAGCCGGCGGGCTCGAGCAGGCGGTGCTGGATAAGCTGATACTTGACAGCGCGGTCCGCGCACATCTTGCAGCTCGGCGTGTTGCCGCAGTGGAAGCCCATAAAGGTATCGGTCAGGCTGTAGTCGAACTTGCCCTTGATCTGCTCTTCCCACATCTTTGCGGGGACGGAGTTGTTGATGTCGAGGATCGTGACCGCATCGCCGGAGATGCAGGCGCCGATGTACTCGGAGAGGGCGCCGTAGATATCGACCTCGCAGCTCACGGGGATGCCGCGGGCGGCGAGACGGGAGTTCACAAAGCAGGGTTCAAAGCCGAACTGCTCCGGGAACGCGGGCCAGCACTTGTCGGCAAAGGCGACATATTTGCGGGCGCCCTTGTGCTGCTCGGCCCAGTCAAGCAGGGTCAGCTCAAACTGCGCCATGCGCTCGAGAAGATCGGGGAAATACTTGCCCTCGCCCATCTCGGCGGCCATATCGGCGCACACCTCGGGGATGCGCTTGTCGCCCGCGTGGGCCTTGTAGCTCACCAGAAGGTCAAGTTCAGAGTTTTCCTCTATCTCCACGCCCAGCTCATAAAGGCCCTTGATGGGGGCATTGCAGGCAAAGAAGTCCTGGGGACGGGGGCCAAAGGTGATGATCTTCAGGTTCTGCACGCCGATCACCGCGCGGGCGATAGGATAGAATTCCTTGATCATTTTGCCGATATCCGCCGCGGTGCCCACGGGGTACTCGGGGATGTAGCCCTTGAGATGGCGCATGCCGAGGTTGTAGGAGCAGTTGAGCATGCCGCAGTAGGCGTCGCCGCGGCCGTTGATGAGGTCACCGTCACCCTCGGCAGCCGCCACAAACATGCAGGGGCCGTCGAAGTTCTTGGCGATCAGGGTCTCGGGCGTCTCGGGGCCGAAGTTGCCGAGGAAGACGACCAGCGCGTTGCAGCCGGCAGCCTTCACGTCAGCAACAGCCTTGAGCATGTCAGCCTCATTTTCCACTGTGACGGGGCACTCATAGATGTTGCCGCCGCAGGTCTTCACGATGGCCTCGCGTCTCGCAACGGACAGGCCGATGGGAAAGCAGTCACGGGATACGGCAACGATGCCGAGTTTTACTTCGGGGATGTTGTTCATGTTACTTTACCTCCTGAAAAAATGTTTTCAAAGCGGGATATATCTTTCTGAATTTCTTATACTGCTCTTCGTAGCGCGCGGCGAGCTCTGCCTCCGGCGCGACGCTGTCGGTCACATGGACCAGCGCGTCGGCGCAGGCCTGCACGCTCTCATACACACCGCAGCCGACCATGGCGAGCATCGCAGCGCCGTAACCGGGCCCCTCCTCCGTCTGGGGAATATCCAGGCGGATGTTCAGCACGTTTGCAAGGATGCGCCGCCACAGCGGGCTTCTCGCCCCGCCGCCGCAGAGCATGGAGTGGTCGATGGCAATACCGAGACTCTTCGCGACTTCAAAGGAATCGCGTACAGCGAAGGCCACGCCCTCCAGCACGGCCTGCACAAAGTCTGCGCGGGTGGTGTCCATGGACATGCCGATAAAGCAGGCGCGGGCGTCGGTGTCGTTGATGGGGCTGCGTTCGCCCATCAGGTACGGGAGAAAGAAGACGGGGTTGCGGCCCAGCCGGTCCTCCGTAATACTCACCTGCTCCCCGGCGTAATCTTTGGTTTTCAATATCTCGTCGCAGAACCACTTGTTGCAGCTCGCGGCCGAGAGCATGCAGCCCATGAGATGGAAGCCGCCGTCCGCATGGGCGAAGGCGTGGAGGGCGTTGTTCGGATCGACGCCGAATTTCCGCGAGGAGATGAAGATGGTGCCGCTTGTGCCGAGGGAGATATTGCATCCGCCCTCGCCCACGACGCCTGTCCCCACCGCGGCGGCCGCGTTGTCTCCGGCTCCGGCCACGATCTTTACCCCGGCGGGCAGACCGAGCTTCCCGGCGACCTCCGGCTTGACCGTGCCGATGACCTCATAGCTCTCAAAGAGCTTCGGCATCTGGCTCTCGGTGACGCCGCAGATCTCCAGCATCTCCTTCGACCAGCGCTTGTGCGCCACGTCGAGCAGGAGCATCCCGCTCGCGTCGGAATAGTCGCAGGCGTGGACGCCGGTCAGCTTATAGGCCAGGTAATCCTTGGGCAGCATGATCTTCGTGATGCGGGCAAAATTCTCCGGTTCGTTTTTGCGCATCCAGAGGATCTTGGGCGCGGTGAAACCGGCAAAGGCGATATTCGCCGTAAGGGCGGAGAGCTTCTCCTTTCCGATCTCCGTGTTGAGCCAGGCGGTCTCCTCCGCAGTGCGCCCATCGTTCCAGAGAATGGCTGGGCGGATCACCTCGTCCTGCGCATCTAGGGTCACGAGGCCGTGCATCTGACCGCCGATGCCGATACCGGCGACCTGGGCCGCGTCATAGCCGCAGAGCAGCTCTCCCACGCCGGTGAGACAGGCGTTCCACCACTCCCCCGGTTCCTGCTCCGACCAGCCGGGATGCGGGAAAATCAGGGGATACTCTTCCGTTTTGCTGTTCAGGATCACGCCCTTCTCATCCGTCAGGATGAGCTTCATGGCGGAGGTTCCGAGATCAATTCCGATAAAATACATGGCGCATCTCTCCCCGATCTTTGTTTTAATAATTCAGCATTCATATCCCCGGGCCTGTCTCAACAGCGCCGGAAATGCTTCAAAATTTATACGATTCACAGAATCATCCGCTGCCAAGCTTTTTCTTTGGCGGCGAAATCTGTCGAATCCTCGTTTGCTTTCACTGCGTGATTATTATAACAGAGACGAAACATAACAGCAAGATGCTCCGCCTCTGATTCCGGAATTATTTTTCTGCTTCGGTCTGTTTCGCGCGGGCGTCCACCGCCGGAATGAGATAATCCTGGTATAAAAAGCTCAGGATCGCGGCGGCGGGGATGGAGAGCAGCACGCCCACGATGCCGAAGATATTGCCGAACACAATGCCGGCGATCAGGATCAGAAGGCCCGACACGCCGAGAGATCCGCCGAAGAGTTTGGGCTTTAAGATATACCCGTCGAAGACCTGCAGCACGCAGGTAAAGAGTATGAATACCAGCGCCTTCATCGGATCGACCAGAACCAGAATAAAGGCACCGATCACGCCGCCGATCAGGGGGCCAAAGTTCGGGACCAGGTTTGTGACACCCACAACGACCGAGATCATGCCGATATAGGGCATGCGGCAGATTGCCATGAAGACCGCGTTCAGCACGCCGACGATCACGGATTCAAACAGACTCTGCATCAGATAGCGCACCAGGATATCATCACAGCGGGTAAGCACCGCGGTGAGGCCGGCGGCCCGCTTTTGCGGCAGAAAGGCATAGAGCAGGTGCTTTGCCCCTGCCTTGACGGAATCCTTGGCAGCGAGAAAATAGATCGAGAGAATCATGGCGAGCGACCAGGTGAGCACATTCTTCCCCGCCCCGGCTACATTGGACAGCAGCTTTCCCGCATTCTCCGATACAAAGTCGGACACGGTCGCAAAGGCGTTTTCGGCCAGTTCCTGAAGGCGCTCCGCCCCGATCAGAGAAGCCAAGGGGCCGCTTTTGATCCAGTACTCCAGGGTTTGCGCATACTGGTCAAAATTCTCCGCAAAGCCGGCGATGCTGAATACAAGCTGGGGGATCAGCATCCCCATCAGGATAAGCAGGGCCAGGACCGCCGTCAGTACGGCGAGCGTGACTGCAGCGATCCAGCGGGTCTTCTCCTTGGGCAGTATGCGCAGGGGCTTTCGGCTGAACCAGTTTGCCAGCGGATTCATCAGATACGCCAGGACACCGCCGAGGATCACGGCCTCGAAATAGCCGATAAAGGTCCCGAGCGCGCTGCCCACAGCCCTCAGATTTGTCAGGATCACGTAAAAGGCAATCGCGATACAGGCTGTCACCGTACCCGAAAACCATTTTTTCTCCCGAAGCTGTTTTCTTTCCATGGCACACTCCCCTGTCTTTGGATTTCTGCTGTTTAGTGTAACCCCTTTTTGTGAGAAAAGCAACCGGAACTCGCAGCGATACGACGTGTTTTCCTGTGCGGATACCGAAAGAAAAACAGCATCCCCATAGATTTCGATAAAAAAGCTCCTCCCCGTATGAGGGAGGAGCAAAAAGCAATCCGTATGATATGTAGCATCAAATATGATTGCCGGGGATTCCGCCGCAGGTCATGGAAAGAACATGACGTGCGGTGGGGTCAATCGGTTGTTCTGCCGCATTTCGTATGCATAAGCTGCGGCTGCTGCCCGTTCAGCGTCCGGCTACAAGGCCGCCGGCGGCCCGCAAGTAAATTGGTCATGCTATCCGGGTTATGGTGCCGATCACACCGATGGGATGCCGCCCATCTCCAGTGAGGCATATGATACCACTTTCTTAAAATTATGTCAACACCAAAATTGTAAACAATTTGAGACAGTCCGAGTCGCGGCTTTCGGGAATACACGCTATCCCTCTTGCTTTTCCCGGGAAAAACGGATAAGATAAGGATATGAAAAACAGGAACAGGTTGACGCTATGAGCAAACAGAAAGTGAACAATCTTCGGCAGCGGCTTTTTCGGATGGTCTCGGTCGGCATTGTGGACGATCCCATCAACGGCAGCTACGACATCATCAGCACACTCGCGCTGATTATCAATATCGGGGCAGCCATCGCCTCCACCTTTGACTCCCTGAACGCCTCCTACGGGAAGCTCTTTTCGGGGATTGAGGAGGTCACGGTCGCCTTCTTTGCCCTGGACTACGTGCTGCGGCTTATCACGGCACAGGATCTGTATCCGGACGTCTCCCCTGCACGGGCGACGCTCAAGTATATTTTCTCCTTTGCGGGTATCATCGACCTGTTGTCGTTTCTCCCCTATTATCTGCCCTTCTTCTTCCCCTCGGGCGCCGTGGTCTTCCGGGTATTCCGCATTGTGCGCATCTTCCGCCTTTTCCGCATCAACGCCTATTATGACTCCCTCAACGTCATCACCGAGGTCATCGTCGGAAAGCGGCAGCAGCTTCTGTCCTCCGTGTTTATCATTGCGGTGCTGATGCTGGCCTCCAGTCTCTGCATGTACTCGCTGGAGCACGAAGCCCAGCCGGAGGTGTTCCGAAACGCCTTCTCCGGGATCTGGTGGTCCGTGTCTACGCTGCTCACCGTGGGCTACGGTGATATCTACCCGATCACGCCGCTGGGAAAACTCATCAGTATCATCATCACGTTTCTGGGCGTTCTGATGGTCGCCATCCCCACCGGTATCATATCCGCCGGCTTTGTGGAGCAGTACTCCCGCTTTGCGCGTCTCGGCGCCGGGCAGGAGCAGGCTCTGCACTTTGTGACCGTTGAGCTCAGCGCCAAGGACGCCTGGGCGGGCCGCTGCATCAAGGATCTGATGCTGCCGCGCGGCATCCTCATCGCCGCGGTGCAGCGCAAGGGTGAGCTTGTGGTCCCCCGCGGCGACGTAATGCTCAAGACGGGCGACAGGATCGTACTATGTGCGGAAGCGCTCGATAAGGAGCAGCCGGTCAATCTGCGGGAGGTCGTCCTCGGACGGGAGCACGAGTGGAACGGCTGTGCGATCCGGGATCTGAACATCTCCCGCCAGACCTATATCGTCATGGTGCGCAGAGCCGGAACCATGCTGGTGCCCCACGGTTCCATGCGTCTTTTAGCGGGGGACATTGTGATCCTCTACAGCAAGGAGCCCATGCATGAGGCGCGGTTTTAGTTTTCATATACGCATATACGCAAAAAAGAGGCCCGCAGTTGCGGGTCTCTTTTTTGCGTTGCGGTTTATCTGTCCTGTATTGTCACCGTGAGATCGCCGATGGTGTCCTCATGTACGGTGAGTACGTCTCCGGGCTGAAGCCAGTCCTGCTGATCCTCGGGGCGGCCGAGGATGACGCCGGAGGGTGTGCCCGTGAGGATCACGTCGCCCGGCTCCAGCGTGCAGACGCAGGAGAGAAAGCTCACCAGCGCAGGGACATCGTGGATCATGTCCCGGCTCCACCCCTCCTGGCGCAGCTCTCCGTTTTTGTAGCCGGTGATGTGCATGGCATTGAAGTCCAGCGCATCGGCTGTCACGATGCAGGGCCCCAGGGGGCAGAAGGTATCGCAGGTCTTGCCGGGGACCCACTGGGACGTGGCCTTCTGCAGGTCGCGGGCGGAGATATCGTTCGCGAGCGTATAGCCAAAGATATATTCGACCGCCTGATCCGGCGCGATGTAAGAGGCGCGCTTCCCGATCACGACCGCGATCTCCGCCTCATAATCGTGCTTCTTGGAGCTGCGGTTCCGGATCACCCTGCCCCGGTGTGGCGCCAGGGTGTTGCGGAATTTGGCGAAGATGGTAGGGTCTCCGGACGGGACAAAGCTGCCCCGGGTCTCCTCGATATGCGCACGGTAGTTGACCCCGGCGCAAAGTATCTTTTCGGGATCGTCCACCGCGGGGGCATACCGGACCTCCGCCTCATCCAGATAGCGCTCGGCAAGGGTCTCCGCCATCTGCAGCACGGGCAGTGCATTCTCGCGCCCCATGCGGATGGCCTCCATCATGGTTTCCGGAAAACCGGCGCCCGGCTTGACCGAGGGAACGTCGATCACGCCGCGCTCTGTCAGGATACCGAGGTGCAGCTTTCCGTCCACGACCATATTGATGAGTTTCATAGTTTATTCCTTCTTTCCGCCCATAAAACAGGCGAAGCTCTGTTTGTCAGCCGATCACCTGTTCGGACAGGACGCTTGCCTCCGGTGTGTCGACGGTAGGTACATTTGCATAGGGTGATGCCTCGGGCATGGGCAGGCTCTGCATATACGCATGCATGGCTTCCGCCACGCGCTTGCCCGCGGCCACGGCATGGACGACCGTACTCGCCCCGTGAGCCACGTCGCCCGCGGCAAAGACGCCGGGGCGGGAGGTGTGCCCGTCCTCATCGACGGCGATGATGCCGGAGCGCTCCTTCTCCAGGCCCCTGGTGGTGTTGATGATATTGCTGCCCAGTTCCTGACTCACGGCGACGATGACGCCGGTGCAGGGGTAGAGCTTTTCGGTACCGGAGACCGTGTGCAGCTTCCCTTCTTCGTCAAAGGCATTGTCGGCAAAGACGACGCCGTCATCCCGGATCTCCACGGGGCTCTTCATCATCTCAAACTCTACGCCCTCGAGTTTGGCGTAGCTCGCCTCATACTGGCTCGCGGCGATCTTGTCGCGGCGGTTAAAGACCGTGACATAGCGCGCACCCTGGCGGATAGCCGTGCGGGCGCAGTCCATGGCGGAGTTGCCCGAGCCGATGACGATCACGCGCTCTCCAAGGCGAAAGGCCGAGGGACTTGCCAGGTAGTTGATGGCGAAGGCCACATGCCCCAGTGTCTCGCCCTTGATGTGCAGGGTCTTGGGACGCCAGAGACCGGCGCCGACGAAGA
>CAMHEN010000032.1 GCA_946184165.1 uncultured Clostridia bacterium
ACAGGTCCTTTTTTCTTTTCCCCTTGTGTAACACATCATTGACAAACCTACAAATCTTCCGTGCAGTGTACGCCGCACGGAAGATTCTCTGTTTTCCTCACCGGGTCTGGCCGGTGCCGCGGATGATATACTTGTAGCTGTTGAGCTCCTCAAGACCCATGGGGCCGCGGGCGTGAAGCTTCTGGGTGGAGATGCCCATCTCGCAGCCGAGGCCGAACTCCCCGCCGTCCGTGAAGCGGGTGGAGGCGTTGACATAGACCGAGGAGGCATCTACGAGTCTCGTGAACTTCTCCGCGCTCTCGTCCGTTTCGGTGAGGATCGCCTCGCTGTGGCCCGTGGAGTGCTGCGCAATGTGCCGGATGGCGGCGTCCGTATCGTCCACCACAGCGACGGCGAGGATGTAGTCCAGAAACTCGGTGTCGAAATCCCGCTCCCCCGCGGGTATGCCGGGGATGATCGCCGCAGCGGCGGGGTCGAGGCGGAGCTCCACAGGGACAAGTCCCTTCTCCGCGCGCTCTTTCGTCAGGCGTGTGTGCAGCTTCGGCAGAAACGCGGGCGCGATATTCCGGTGGACAAGCAGAACCTCCTCCGCATTGCAGACGGAGGGTCGGCTGGCCTTGGCGTTTTCTATGATGTTGAGTGCTTTGTCCTGATCCGCCGTCTCGTCCACGAAGATGTGGCAGATGCCGGTGCCCGTCTGGATGCAGGGGACCTTCGCGTTTTCGGTGCAGCGGCGGATGAGGCCCGCGCCGCCCCGGGGAATGAGCAGGTCCACATAGCCTACGGCCTGCATCAGCTCGTCCGCGCTCGCGTGGGAAGTATCCTCGATAAAGCCTGCGAGGGCGCCCGGGAGGCCCGCGTCCTCCAGGCCGCGGCGGATGGCGGCCACGATGGCGGCATTGGAGCGGTAGGCCTCGCGCCCGCCGCGCAGGATCACGGCGTTGCCGGATTTCAGGGCGAGGACGGCAGCGTCGGAGGTGACGTTCGGGCGGCTCTCATAAATGATGGCCACCACGCCGAGAGGGACGGAGGTCTTCTCGATCACAAGGCCGTTGGGGCGCACCACGCGGCGCAGCACCCGCCCCTCCGGGTCCGGGAGGGCCGCAACCTCGCGCACACCCTGGGCCATGGCGGCGATGCGCGCCGGCGTCAGGGTCAGGCGGTCCATCATCACCTCGCCGTAGCGGTCGCGCGCCCCCTCCACATCGGCGCGGTTGGCCTTGAGGATCTCCTCCTGCTCCGCCGTCAGTCTCTCCGCAATGGCGAGCAGCGCGGCGTTTTTCCGCTCCCGCGACGCTGTGAGCAGCGGCAGCGCGCGCCTGGTCTCAACAAGGATTTCATGGGTCGTTTTCATGGTGTATCGCACCTCCCGATAAATTTCGTTCCGACGGGCTTTCCCTCCAGGGCCTCATAGATCAAAAGCGGCTTTGCGCCGTTCAGGATGAACATGTCGGTGCCGGCGTCCATGCAGATTTTTGCGGCCGTGAGCTTGGTCGCCATGCCGCCGGTGGAGAGGGCGGTTCCTCCGCCGCCGGCGCTCTCCCGCATCTCGGGGGTGATCTCCCGCACCTCGGAGATGAGCTTCGCCGTCTTCTCCCGGCGCGGGTCCGCGGTATAAAGCCCCTCGATGTCCGAGAGGATCATCAGCATGTCGGCCTTTACGCTCACGGCTACCAGCGCGCCGAGGGTATCGTTGTCCCCCACCGCGATCTCCACGGTGGAGACGGTGTCGTTCTCGTTGATGACCGGGAGGATCCCGAGCTCGAGCAGGCGGTTTACGGTGTTGGAAAAATTGCGGTACCGCTCCGCGTCCCGCAGATCCTCCCCGGTCAGCAGGATCTGGGCGATGGTGTGGTTGTAGGTGCCGAAGAGTCTGTCGTACACATACATGAGCTCGCACTGGCCCACCGCGGCGGCGGCCTGCTTGGTCGCCATATCGGTCGGGCGCTGTCTCAGGTTGAGCTTGCCGACGCCCATGCCGATGGCGCCGGAGGAGACCAGGACGATCTCATGCCCCGCGTTTTTCACATCGCTGAGGACCTTGCACAGCGTCTCCACGTGCCGGATATCCATATGTCCCGTAGGGTGCGTCAGGGTGGACGTGCCCACTTTTACTACGATTCTCACGCTTCAGCCTCCTTCTCTTACGCGTCCCGGGCGGCGATGACGGCCTCGATCACCGCGGATCGGAAGCCCTTCTCCTCCAGCTTGCGTACCCCCTGGATGGTCGTTCCGCCGGGGGAGCAGACCGCGTCCTTCAGCTCCCCGGGATGCCTGCCGCTCTCGAGGATCAGCTTTGCCGAGCCCATGACCATCTGCGCGGCGAGTACCACAGCATCCTTCCGGGCAAGTCCCGAAGCCACCCCGGCGTCTGCGAGCGCTTCCACGAAGAGATCCACAAACGCAGGCCCGCAGCCGGAGACCGCCATGCCGGCGTCCATGAGCCGCTCTTCCACAGGCATGAACCGCCCCGCAAAGCGCATGGCATGGAGGAAGGCCTCCACATGCTCCTCCGCACCGCTTGCGTAGAGGATCATCCCCTCCCCCACGGAGACGGGGGTGTTCGGCATGATGCGGATGAGCGGATAATCCCCGAGCATCTCACGCAGGCTTGCAAGCCTTACGCCGGCCGCCATGGAGACCACCGCAAAGGGCGCGTCCTTCGCCTCCAGCAGCGGGCGGAGAACGGCACAGAGTTCCGGCATCATATGGGGCTTGACCCCGAGGAAAATAAGCTCCGCCTCCCGGACGGCAGCGGCGCAGTCCGTAACCTCGCCCCCGATCTCCCGGCAGAGTTTTTCCGCCTTTTCCGGGTGGCGGTTCACGAGATAGAGCCGGTTCTCCTTCTCCCTGGATGCGGCCCTGGCCAGGGCGCCGCCCATGTTTCCGGTTCCGATAAATGCGATCTTCATCTTGTCATACTCGCTTTCCGGCTTCTGCCTGATTCGCCCGCGCCGCGGAGAGCGGCGCTGCTTGTCTGGATTTTCGTTTATTATACACCATCCGGCTCTGTTTTTCCACAGGAAAACAGCGTGATCCCGCGAAAAGCGGCGATCCTGCGTCTGTTTCTGCGGCTGCGGCTTGACATTTTCCCCCGCGCACATTATTATGTAAACATATTGGTTCAAAGGATGGCGGCCTATGCGTAAGAGAACAGGAAAACAGCATATTCAAAAGGCGGCTGCGGCGCTTACAAAGTTCTTCTGCAGCAGGCGTTTTCTTGTGGCTCTGACCTGTCTGTGCGCGGCGATCATGTTTGTCTCGGCCTTCTCCATTGTTCGTTCCCTGCTCGTCATGCGCGCGCTCTCCCGGGAGGTCCCCGCTGCCGAGGCGGAGGCGGACCCCTATTACGTCCCGCCCGAGGAGCCGACGCCGGCGCCGGAGACCTTCTTTTTCATCCCGCAGATGCTCACCCCGGAGCCGACGCCGGAGAGTCACTACGGCTGGAAGGAGCGCAGCGGATCGACCTACTATCTGCTGCCGAGCGGAAACGTTCTCACCGGTCTGCACCGGATCGACGGAAAGCTCCACTACTTCAACGAATACGGACAGCATGCCGCCCTGCTCGGGGTCGACGTATCCTACCACAACAAGAGCATCAACTGGGATGCCGTCCGGTCAGACGGAATCGACTTCGCCATCGTGCGCCTGGGCTACCGCGGCTGGGAGACCGGGATCCTGCACGGCGACACGGATTTTGAGCAGAACCTGCGCGGCGCGAAGGAGGCGGGGCTCAAGGTCGGCGTATACGTGTATTCCACCGCGGTGAACGCAGAAGAGGCCGCCGAGGAGGCGAGCTTCGTACTCTCCGAGCTGAAGGGATTCCCGCTCGATTTTCCGGTCTACTTCGACACGGAACAATCCGGCGAGTACCCCAACGGCCGCGCGGACAAGCTCAGCAAGGCGCGGCGCTATGAGATCGTCACCAGCTTCTGCCGGACGATCGAGGCGGGCGGGTATCCTGTCGGCATATACTCCGGGCAGAATTATCTCAAAAACCACGTGGAGATCAGCACCTTCCACGGCCGCCCCGTCTGGCTTGCGAGCTACACGAGCCGCAACCGGCTTCCCGATTTTCCCTATGCCTATGATCTCTGGCAGTTTACGGACTGTGCGGTCATCAGCGGGATCCGCGGCGTGGCGGACTTGAGCGCGATTTTTTCATACGATCGGGCTGCAGCAAAACAGTAGCGGCCAAACCCCGGATCACCCCGCAGAATCACGTCCCTTGCCGCAAAATGGCGGGCCGACGCCGGCCGCCGTTCCCTGCGGCACTCCTCTCTGTACTGGGCTGTCCTTTTTGGGACAGCCCGGTTTTTATGCTGTCTTCGCATTTTGCCGAATTCTTCCCTATCGTCTCTCCTCTTCTTCGTCCGAATCCTGCGGGGCCTGATCACCCGGGTCTTTTTTTTCGGGTCTTCTGTTGAACAGCAGCACCCAGCCGCAGACGCCGAGCACGAGGCCTATCGTGAGGCCGGTGTTCATATTGTTCATGAGCTTTCCGATCACAGTCCCGATGGCGGCGCCGATGACGATTGCAAGGCTCAGCCCTTTGGTTCCGGTGTACTGCTTTGGGTCCTGATTGTTCATTATGTCCCCTCTTTTACGGTAATAATATTACGTTAATAAATTTATGTTAACAACATTTCGTTAATAATATTATGTCTTATTTCTTATGTTATCTATTTTATGTAAATCAGTATACCGTCCTCAGATCTTTCTCCTCCGCCTTGTAGCGGCGGCAGAAGGCGGCAATGTCCTCCTCGCTGCGAATCAGCATGAGCTCATGCAGCTTTCCGGTTGCGCGCTCCCGCATACAAGCCACACGCTCGCCCGTGCAGATGCTCGCCCGGATGACGGGCTCATATTCCGCGGGGTCGAAAAACGTCGTCTCCGCTTCCTCTTTCTGTTTTCTCCCAAACAGCTTCACAGGATCTCCTCCTTTACCAGATATATGGGATCAAACGGTATCTGACCTTTTCCTGATACGCCGCGTATCCCGCAAGCTCCCGCTTCAGAAGCTCCTCCTCCCCCCGGATACGCACCGCAAGGATCGGCAGATACCCCAGCATGATCACAAAGCCGTACACAGAACCGAGGATCAGGGGCATGGCGAGAAACATCAGCACCGTGGCGGCGTACATGGGATGCCGTACAAGGCCGTAAAGCCCGGTGTCCACCACATGCTGGCCCGCCTGGACCTCAACCGTGCGGGAGAGGTATTCGTTCTCCCGAAGGACTTCTCCGAACAGAGCATAGCCGATGAGAAAAATGACTGCAAACAGGAGACACACGCCATGCGAAAGCTGGCGCCACCCCATTCGATATCCAAGCCCCGCGAGCACAAACGACGCGACGAACAAAAGCCCGCTGCACGCGATGACGCTCTTCTGCTCCCCGCGCTTCTCCTTCGCGTTCAGGCGGCGGCGCAAAAGCGACGGCGCCTTGAAATACATGATAAATCCAGCAGCCAGCATGGGGATGAACAGCACTGCCATCAGAAGCCGGCCGTTCCAGTAATCCACGGTCCCCGCCGGGACGAAAACCAGCAGCGCCACGAGAAGAAACCCCAGGATAAACTTCAGCATCGCCTGCGATAAGAGTTTTGTATCCATGCGATCGCCTCCATAAATTAACATAATTTCAACTACATAATTTTATTTACGTAATACTATCTAAATATTTTTATTTACATATTATTGTTTACGTAATATCATAGCTGCAAATAATACGGGCAAATATCCTCATAATGCCCGTCCTTCATGCGAAAGCCGCCGGGGATCACGCCGAGCCGGGTGAAGCCGAGCTTCTCATAGAGTCTGCGGGCGCGCTGATTGGAGGCGACGACGGCGTTGAACTGCAGGATCCGATAGCCGAATTTCGGCGCGGAGGCAATGCAGTCGCGCACGAGCCTCTCCCCGATGCGCAGGCCGCGGCTTTCCTTTGAAACCGCATAGCTTGCGTTGCAGATGTGCCCGCAGCGGCCGACGTTGTTCGGGTGCAGGATGTAGAGGCCGAGGACCGCCCCGTCGCTCTCCCGCACGGCCACGGCGCTGCGGCTCTGGGAGGCGAAGAAGGCGCGCGCCTCCTCCGGGTTCAGGCAATCCTCCTGGGGGAAGGCGATCCCCTCTTCCACAACCTCGTTCCAAATGGCGGCCATGGCGGGCAGGTCCTCCTCCCGATAAGCTCTTACGATGATGTTTTCCATATGGGATTCCCCCTTTCTGTTTCTATCATATCTCATCTCGCTTTGTTTTGCAATCGGTGCTTGCCAGCGGGTTTGGCTTCTGATAAAATAACACATATCCTATTCCTGTCGAGGAGGCCCGGCATGCATCCCCTGTCTCATTTCAAAACCATCACCCGGCACCGGCATCTGGTGTGCCGGTACTGTTTCCGTCTGGGGCTCTATTCCCAGGGTCTGCAGCACGATCTGAGCAAATACTCCCCCGCGGAATTCTGGGTCGGGGCCAAATACTACCAGGGCAACCGCAGCCCCAACGACGCCGAGAGGAAGGCCACCGGCGTCTCCCTCGCCTGGCTCCATCACAAGGGCCGCAACAAGCACCACCTGGAATACTGGGTCGACTACGTCATAAATCCCGACGGCAGCGTCGGCTTCGGCGGGAACCCGATGCCCCTGCGCTATGTTGCCGAGATGTTCTGCGACCGTATCGCGGCAAGCAGGATCTATCTCGGCGGCGCCTACACCGACGCCGCGCCGTATAATTATTATGTAAACTCAAAAGGCGTCATTATGATCCACTCCGAGACGGGCAGAGAACTGGAGAAGATGCTGCTCGTCCTGCGGGACGAGGGGGAGGAGGCCGCCTTTGCCTATGTCCGGCAGCTGCTTCTGGAGGACCGGAAAGCGCGAAGGCGCGCCGCAGATAAGCCTTGACTTTCGGTTTCATATTTAGTACATTTATGCACATCAAACGCACTTATACTGGTTTTCATGTAAAAGCAGACAACGTCTACTTTTTATAGCGCCTTATGGCGCGTTGAAAATCGTATGAGACGTCAGTTGCGCCAGCAACCGCAGGCCGCCGCAGGTGGCGTCTTTTCAATAAAAAGTGTCGGCTTTTTATTGAAAAATAGTATTAAAGAGGGTATCTTATGAAAAAACAGTTTTTATGCCGCCTAGCGCTTTTGCTGCTGGCCGCTGTCATGGTATTGAGTCTCTGCGCCTGCAGCAGGACCGTTGTCACGCTGCCCGGGGCAGGCGCCGTGCAGCCTGTCAGCACCCCGGAGACGACGCCGATGCCGACCCCGGAACCCACGCCGGAACCGACGCCCGAGCCTACGCCCGAGCCCATCGTCGGCGAAGTTCTGACCGATGACGACGGCGACGGCATCATCAACTACAAGTTTCACTACAAGGGCGCGACCGTGTACGCCATCATCGTGCTCGACCCCAGCCGCGTCTATCTCGGGACCGCGCTGCCCGAACCCACGGAATGGGCCGGTTACGGTCTGACGCTCGACGCCATGGCCGAGCAGTACGGCGCCATCGCCGGGATCAACGCGGGCGGCTTTCTCGATGAGGGCGGCGGCGGAAACGGCTGGCCCCCCAGCGGCATCACGCTGAGCCGCGGCACCACCTTCAGCACGATGCAGTACGGCCCCATTGCGGGCCTTGACCGCAGCAACCATATGTGGGCCGGGTACTACGACTATGAGGAGTGCGAGGCCATCGGCATCCGCGATGCGGTCTGCTTCGGACCGGCGCTGATCACGGACGGCATCCGGGTCGATTCCTCCACACTGGAGGCGGGCATCGGCGCGAGGACCGCCATCGGGCAGCGGGCGGACGGCTCCATCGTCATGGTGGCCATCGACGGGCGCCAGGGCTACAGCATCGGCGTCACCTTTGAGGACTGCATCAGCATCATGGTGGAAAAGTTCGGCTGCGTCAACGCCTCCAACATGGACGGCGGCAACTCCACCTGCATGTATTTTAACGGCCGGGCCGTCAACCGCTCCGCCAACCAGGCCGGCGGTACGCGCAATCTCCCGGATGCCTGGCTTGTCAATCCCCTTCCCGCAGGCTATGTGAAGCCCGCAGGCGTGCCGGAGTATATCGTCCTGCCCGAGAACCCCCTCGGCGAGGTCAAGGAGTATGCCTACGCCTGCGATGAGGAGACGAGCGCACGGTTATACGAATTTGCCTGCGTCTTCGCGGAGGCCTATTACGGCTACTTCGGTACCCAGAACGCCGATTACTACTACCCCACCTTCCTCCAGTACGTGTACCCGAACAGCGAGCTTCGCACCCGCACGGACATGGCGCTCATGGACAGGATGTGGGTCAACACCTGGCGCACGGACGCGAACAACATTGTGCTGAACGGCGCTTACGCAAACTACGACGGCACCTATGACATCATCATCACCTCGGACATCTATGAGTATTCCAACTACTGGAACTATGAGGCGCCCGGCACCACGCTTCGGATTACCGTGATCGAAGTTCCCGACGCCGCCTACGGCTACCTCGCCATCGCCACCTACTGATCTTTGGTTCTGTGAAAAACCCTGACGGCTTGAGGGCTGTCAGGGTTTTTTTCTTGAGGAAGCCGGAAAAGAAAAAGCAATATTTGCAGACGGCGCAGAGGCGTGGTATAATACATCATATTATGATTTCTACCGGAGGGCACTATGGATCTGAGCATCATACCCGAAAGAAACGCGATCCCGGAGGAATACACCTGGGACCTGCGCGATATCTTCCCCGACGACGAGGCCTGGTTTGCGGAATACCGGGCGCTGCTGACCGCACCCGAAGAGGTCGCCGCCTTTCCGGGCACCCTGGGCGAGAGACCGGGGCGGCTTCTCGACTGGCTCAAGCTGTCCGACAGTCTGGGCGTGCGGATGGAGAAGCTGCTGGGCTACGCAAGCTGCAAGAGCGACCAGGATATCGCGGACGGCACGTATCAGGACATGCGCAGCAAGGCCATGGCCTGCTATGTCGGCATCGCCGGCGCCGCCAGCTTTGCGACGCCCGAGCTCATCGCCATCCCGGACGAGACCCTCGACCGTTTCTATGCCGAGTGCCCCGCTCTGGAGACTTACCGCCGCACGCTCACCCGGATCCGCAGGATGAGGGCGCACATCCTCTCCCCCGCCGAAGAGCGGCTGCTGGCCGCGGCGGGCGAGATGGCGGGCGCCCCCGACTCCATCGCCGGGGCGCTGCGAAACGCGGACTTGCGCTTTGAGGACGCCGTCGACAGCGAGGGCGGACGCCACGCCCTCTCCGCCGGTACCTTCGGCCCGCTGATGGAGAGCTCTGACCGGGCCCTCAGAAAGAGCGCCTTTGAAAACTGCTATGCCCAGTACGGCGCTTTCAAGAACACCGTCGCCGCGACTCTTGACGCGCAGTTCAAGCAGCTCCGCTACTTCAGCGAGGCCCGGCATTATACCACGACGCTCGCCGCCGCCCTCGACAGCACCGAGGTGCCGGAGAGCGTGTATCTCAATCTCATCGAAGCCGTACACCGGAATCTCGACGCCATGTACCGCTATGTGGCTCTGCGCAAAAAGCTCCTGGGCGTCGAGGAGCTGCACATGTACGATGTGTACACCCCCGTGGTGAAGGACGCCGCCGTCAAGATCTCCTACGAGGAGGCCAAGGCCACCGTGCTTGAGGCCCTGTCCGTCATGGGCGAGGACTACGTGGAGCTTTTGAAAACCGGCTTCTCCTCCCGCTGGATCGACGTCTATGAAAACCGCGGCAAGCGCAGCGGCGCCTACTCCTCCGGCAGCGCCCGGCCGCATCCCTATGTGCTGCTCAATCATAAGGACACGCTGGACAGCATGTTTACAATCGCCCACGAGATGGGCCATGCTCTGCACAGCTATTACTCCTGCCACAACCAGCCGGTCAACACCTCGGACTATGTGATCTTTGTGGCGGAGGTCGCCTCCACCTGCAACGAGATCCTGCTCATGCGCCATCTTCTGGGCAGCACGGAGGATGTGAAGGAGCGCGCCTACCTCATCAACCACTTCCTGGACCAGTTCAAGGGCACCATCTACCGCCAGACCATGTTTGCGGAATTCGAGCTGGAGATGGGCCGCATGGCGGAGGCGGGCGAGGCCCTCACGGCCGATGTGCTGTGCGAGAGATATCTCGCGCTCAACAAGCTCTACTTCGGCCCCGACATGGTGAGCGATCCGGAGATCGCCCTGGAGTGGGCGCGGATCCCGCATTTCTTCTACAATTATTATGTGTATCAGTACGCCACCGGCTTCTCCGCCGCGGCGGCCCTGGCCGAACGCATCCTCACCCTGGGCGCGCCGGCGGTGGCGGACTACAAGCGCTTCCTGTCCGGCGGGTGCAGCACAGATCCCATCTCTCTTCTGAAGATCGCCGGGGTCGACATGAGCACCCCCGCCCCGGTCAACGCCGCGCTGCACCTCTTCAGCGAGCTGGTGGATGAGCTCTCCGCGCTGAATTCAGGGAAACGCTGAACAAATCGCCGCACACTTCGATTCAATCGGCGCTTCCTTAGAATAAATAAGTTGACAGCGTGTAACAAATCGAATAAAATTTCGTCAGATAAAAAAAAGCAGAAAACTGCGGCGCTCTGCCGGGATCGGTTCCGGGGGGGAGCGTCTGTCCCGTCAGCCGCGCCGCGCTTTCCAGATAGTAAAGATTATTGGAGGGATCTACCATGAGCAAATTAAGCACCATGCCGCCCGTCGGCCTTGTTGTGATCGTTGCGATCCTGTCCCTGTTCGTGCTGGCCATCCTGGTCCTTTTTATCACCTATGGCCGCTACAGACGCCTGGCTTCTCTGGTCGGCAATCTCAACCGCGACAATGATTTTCTGCGCTACGTCGTCAACAGCTTTGCCGACGCCTACAAACGCCACGGCAAGGATATCAACACGCCCGCCATCATATCCGACGGTGTCAGCTCCTGTCTGGGCGGAAGCCTTTTGTGCGAGCGCTTTTTGAATAACGCCGTCTCGCTCTTCGTGACGCTCGGTCTTTTCGGCACCTTTGTGGGCCTCAGTCTCTCGGTCGGATCGCTGACGGAAATGCTCAGCTTCTCCACCGACTCCGAGCTTCTGAGCGTGCTGGACGGGCTCATGTCCGCGCTGAGCGGCATGGGCGTCGCATTCTACACCTCCCTCGTCGGCGTCGCCTGCTCCATCCTGCTGACGGTTCTGCGTTCCGTCTTCAGCGTGCAGGCCGCCCGCGAAAGACTGGAGACCCGGCTTGAGCTGTGGCTTGACCACGAGGTCGCCCCGACGCTGCCCACCGACGCGCCGAAAGACGACGTGGAGCTGGTGCACCAGCTCGTCCTCGCCCTCGACCGCAGCGCCGACAATATGGACGCCACCCTCATGAACGCCACCAACGAGCTCAAAACCGCCATCTCCTCGAGCCGCGCTCCCATTGCCGCCATGAACAAGACCGTGGAGAGCTTCAACAGCGGCGTGCGCGACTTCTCCGAGTTCAACTACAACCTGCGCGGCACGGTCGAGCGCATGGACGTCACGGTCCGCGATCTCGTCGCCAGCCTGCGCGAAGTTACCCGGATCCTTGAAAGGAGCGGTCGCTCATGAGACGCGCTGCCAGCTATTCCCCCCGAACCGAGGACAGCGGCGGCGAGCAGGGCTTCTGGCCCTCTTACGCCGATATGATGAGCGCTGTCGCACTGATCCTGTTCTTCCTCATGCTGCTCAGCTACATACAGTCCATGATCACCGGCCGCGATCTGGAGAATACCGAGGCTGTCCTGTCAGACACGCGTATGCAGGTGGCCGCCGCCCTGGAGGAATTCCGCAAGGCCCAGGATAAGGCCTGGGCCGCCCAGGCCCAGTACCAGAGCGCACAGAACGAGCTGACCGGGCTGAACGCCGAGCTTTTGCAGAAGCAGGACGAGATCGACGCCTACACGATCCAGCTCTCCAGGCAGGCCGCGGAACTCCAGGAGCAGGAGAAGCAGATCGACGCCCAGAAGGCTTATCTTGAAGCGGCAGACAATGAGATCATTGCCCTGCGCAGCCAGATGACCACAGTCGCGGCGCTGCGTCTTTCGATCGTCAAGCAGGTCCAGGATCGGCTGATCGAGGTCATGGGTGATCCCGAGAAGATCTCCATCGCCGACAACGGCAACATCGTTCTCTCCGACGGTGTATTCTTCGAGGTGGGCCGCGCCGATCTGAAGCCGGAGGGCACCGCCGTCCTGGACGAGCTGATCGACGCCTTTGCCGCTTTTCTCAGCGATTCGGATATCACGCGTTATGTGGATTCCATCGTTATCTCCGGACACACCGACTCCACCGGCAGAGACTATGACAACCGCGAGCTCTCCACAGCCCGCGCAAACTCCGTGCTCAATTATCTGCTCAACGGGAAGGGCGAAAAGCTCTCTCCCTACGCCCGCTTCTTCTGCGCCGCGGGCTACGGCGAGACCCGCCCCATCGCCACGAACGACACAGAGGAGGGCCGTGCGCAGAACCGCCGCATCGAGATTTCCATGATCCTGCGCGATGAGTCCGTGCTTGAGATCGTGGAGCAGTATCTCGCGATCCCGGTCCCCGACAGCGTAGCCGCCGCCGAGAGTGCCGCCGGCACGGTACAGCCGTGAAAACTGCATACAATCGAAAGAAGGAGCTGTGAAGTCCACAGCTCCTTCTTTTTATGCCGGAAGATAGTCTAAGGGGTCTACGCTTGTTCCGTCAAGATACATGGCGAAATGCAGGTGGGTACCCTGTCCGATCTCGCACAGGGCCGTCGTGCCGACAGCGCCGATCACATCTCCCGCCGAGACCCGGTCGCCGACGCTCACCGCGGGCATGGAGGCAAGGTTGGCATAGACCGCCGCGGTCCCGTCCCCGTGGTCGATGACCACCTCGGTCCCGTAGAGGCCGCCGTTTTCGATTTCCTGCACGACGCCGCTCATGGCGGCACGGACTGTCTCCCCGAGCGGCGCGAGGATATCCACGCCCTCGTGGGTGCGCCAGTCGCGCAGCGTCACATCGTAGTGGAGGCGCTCCACATCGTGCAGGCGCTCAAGCTCGCCGTCCACCGGCCAGAGAAACTCCTCCTCGGCGCTCTCATTCCAGACGGGGAGGATCTCCTCTTCCTCTTTGACAACGGGCTCCATCGGTGCAGGGGCCTCGCTCGGGACCGCGATGACTTCCACCTTCGGCGTCTGCACGTCGGGGGTGATGATCACCGTCTCCACACGGCGGTTGTTCAGGCTGACGTCGCTGCTTGTGAGGTCTTCCATAGTCTCGTTTCCTGCGGTCATCATCCAGGCGGAGAGCCCGATGACGGCGGCGCAGAGGAAAAGGACTATGTAGAAGCCCTTCCCCATCAGGAATTCCTCCAGCCCTTTGCCGGAGTTTTTGCTGTTCATTTCTTTAACCTCCCATTTGTTTTGTGCGATCCTATTTTTGCCTGGGAGGAGAGGAAATATACACAAGCGGAGAAAAGAAATTCTGCAGCGCAAAAACCCGGCGGATTCATGAGCGAATCTGCCGGGCCGCAATTTCAATTGTCCGCGAGATTGAAGCCGTTTTTCATGTGCTGGCTTGCGGTGAGGAGGACCTTGTTCAGGGTCGAGATCGTCTCCTCTCTGCACATGGCGCAGAGCTTGGCGTTTGCCTCTTTCGTCAGGGAGAAGTCGCCGCTCTCCGCCATCTTCCGGTCATACTCCCGCAGGAGGGTGCGGCCGCGGATGGCGACCGCGTCCTGATAGCGTTCGATATTCTGCTGGGTGTCGGCATAGCACTTATCGGCGAGGGCGCCGATGAGTCTGCTGCACCAGTAGAGGTTCTCGGTGGAGGTGTCGAGCGTCACCCTGCTGAGGAAGGCGGGCAGCTCCGGGGCGTTCGTGTAGACCGGGAGCCAGGCGGCAAAGGTCGTGGAGCCGAAGGAGACCCACTCCACGCCCTTGATGGGATTGGGGACGTCGGGGCGGATCTGGCAGATTGCTGCAACGCCGGTGCGGTTGATGCCGATGGAGCGGTACATGCCGCGCTTGCCGGTGTTCTGGCCGGTATAGGGGTTATAGGGCGTGCCCTCGTAGTGGGCGGAGAGCATGTACTGCACATCCTCCGCGGCGAGCTTCCGGTCCGGCACGAAGGACCAGGGGATATTCTCGCTCTCGGGGCCGAACTCCGCGTTCTCCCCCTCCCAGCGGTGGGAGCAGGGCGTGAGAAAGCGGCCCATGAACCAGGCGCGCGGCGTGTTGTAGACGTGGTCCATCTCCCGGTGGGAGCCGAAGATGTCCCGGGGATTGAACCTGCCGTTCTGGTTCAGGTCCAGCTTGTTTTCCGCAATGAACTCCCGCAGGTCCCCGGAGCAGAGGTGGGCCTCCTGCTTTCCGAAAGCGTCGTCCAGGTCGAAGGCGTCCATGGCAAACTGGTTCGGCGCGATGGCCACCGCGTCGTCCGGGACCTTTTTCGCCATCCAGTGGTGGCCGCCGATGGTCTCGAGCCACCAGACCTCCTTCTCGTCGTTGAAGGCGATGCCGTTGGACTCATAGGTACCGTACTTCTCCAGGAGCTCCCCGAGGCGCAGGACCCCCTCGCGGGCGCTGCGGACATAGGGCAGGACGAGGACGACGATGTCCTCCTCCCCGATGCCGCCGGGGACGTCCTTCTCCCGACGGGACTTGGCCTTCTGATAGCACACCAGGGGGTCCGCCGCGAGGACAAGGGGATTTGAGGTGATGGTCTCGGTCGCGGTCATGCCGACGTTTGCGGCGTTGATGCCGGTGGCGGCCCAGATCCCCTCTTTCCGGTCCACGCTGGGGCAGGCGGTATAGCGCATGGGATTCTCGGGCAGGTCGATCTCCCGATGGGAGATCACGCATTTATACTTTTTCGGCTGCTTTGCCGGTTCGACCACGACCATCTTCTTGACGTCGAAGTGGCCGTCGTCCGTGCGGGCGATCATGGTGGAACCGTCGTTGCTGGCTTTTCTGCCGACCAGAACTGTGGTACAAGGCATAGTTATGTTAACTCCTTTCGCTTTTTCGGATAGGAAGATTATAGCATTTTTTAACGCTTAGTCAACCGGATAGCCAAAGCGGTGAGCTGTGAAAAAGCCCCCTTATCAGGAAACCTTACTCTCAGCATCGTAGGGGCCGACGCCCTCGGCGGCCCGCGAACCTGCGACATCGTACAATCGTCCCATGATGCGCAAACGTTCCCACATCAGCGTAGGGGAGGGGCTTGCTCCTCCCGCGTGGCGGGATCAACTAATGTGCAAAAAATGTGCGCTTATTTCGTAATAAATTGTGAATTTTCAGTATATTGTGTTTTTATTATTTCATTTCTCTGTCGGGCGGGGCAAGCCCCGCCCCTACGGAATGGTCGGACCTTTCCGCCCTGATATGCACGTTTCCGAAATGACAAGATTTCGGGCCGCCGAGGGCGTCGGCCCCTACGATGTCTGCCGGATCAAAGAATAAGGGGCTGCCCCGTTTTGGGACAGCCCCTGTAGCTTAGGTGCGGTTTTGGCTTACTTCTTGATGGAGAAGAAAGCGGCCTTGCCGGGGTACTGGGCGACGTCGTCGAGCTCTTCCTCGATGCGGAGAAGCTGGTTGTACTTGGCGACGCGGTCGGTACGGGAGGGAGCACCGGTCTTGATCTGGCCGGCGTTGACGGCGACGGCGATGTCGGCCAGGGTGGTGTCCTCGGTCTCGCCGGAGCGGTGGGAGACGATGGCGGTGTAGCCGGCGCGGTTGGCGGTCTGGATGGCGTCGAGGGTCTCGGTCAGGGAGCCGATCTGGTTGACCTTGATGAGGACAGCGTTGGCGGCGCCGAGCTCAATGCCCTGCTTGACGCGGGAGGCGTTGGTGACGAAGAGGTCGTCGCCGACGAGCTGGATGCGGTTGCCGAGGCGCTTGGTGAGCTTGACCCAGCCGTCCCAGTCGTCTTCGCCGAGGCCGTCCTCGATGGAGATGATGGGGTACTTGTTGACGAGATCTTCCCACATGTCGATCATCTCGTCGCTGGTCATGACGGTGCCGCGCTTGGGCAGGTGGTACTTGCCGTCTTCCTTGTTGAACCAGTCGGAGACAGCGGCGTCCATGGCGATCATGAAGTCCTCGCCGGGCTTGTAGCCGGCCTTCTCGATGCCGGCGACCAGAGCCTTCAGGGCGTCCTCATCGCTGGCAAGGTCGGGAGCGTAGCCGCCCTCGTCGCCCACGCCGGAGGGAGGAACGACCTTCTTGAGGGCATGGAACACCTCAGCGCACATGCGGAGAGCTTCCTTGAAGTTGGGGGCGCCGACGGGCATGATCATGAACTCCTGGATGTCAACGGAGTTGGTGGCGTGCGCGCCGCCGTTGAGGACGTTCATCATGGGCACGGGCAGGGTCTTGGCATTGACGCCGCCGATGTAGTTGTAGAGGCTGGTGCCGGTGGCCAGAGCGCCGGCCTTGGCGCAGGCCAGGGAGACGCCGAGGATGGCGTTGGCGCCGAGTCTGGTCTTGTTGGGGGTGCCGTCGAGCTCAATGAGCATCTTGTCGATAGCAGTCTGATCGAGGACGTTCATGCCCAGCATGGCCTCTGCGATCTCGCCGTTGACATTGTCCACAGCCTTCTGCACGCCCTTGCCGCCGTAACGGGCCTTGTCGCCGTCGCGGAGCTCGCAGGCTTCGTGGATGCCGGTGGAAGCGCCGGAGGGGACAGCCGCTCTGCCGACGGTGCCGTCGTCCAGGGTGACCTCGACCTCAACGGTGGGGTTGCCGCGGGAGTCCAGAATCTCTCTGGCCATCACGTCTACGATCTCAAAATACTGTTTCATTGCATCATTCCTCCAATTTTTACTGTACAGTCTCGCCGGTACAGCATTATTTGATTGTACTGTCCCCTTCCGCTTGAGCGGCGGGGCAGAGTCCCGCAGGGCGCCCCGTTCGGAAAACGCTTTGATCCTGCGGACGTTTTGATTATAACCCATCTTGACGGAAAAATAAAGAAGAGATTCTAAATTCTTCCGTGTTTTTTCATATTTTCTTCACTTTGCACAATACATGCGGTAAAAAAACGGTACGGACACAAGATCCGTACCGTTGAAATGTATAAGCGATGAGCTTACTTCTTGGCGAGGCCCTTCTGGCGGGCATACTCGGCAGCGCCCAGAGCGCCCATGAGCTGGGGGTCGGTCTTGAGGTTCACGACCTTGAGCTTCAGCACGTGCTCAATGGCGTCCTTCAGGCCGTCGTTCTTGGCGCAGCCGCCGGTCAGCGTGATGCTGTCGGTGGCGCCGGCCTTCTTCGCCATCACGAAGCAGCGCTTCGCAACCGCCATCTCAATGCCCGCCGCGATCTCATCGGTGGCCTTGCCTTCGCCCACCAGGGTGATGACCTCAGACTCGGCAAACACGGTGCACTGTGCGGTGATGGGGATCACGTTCTTCGCAGTCAGGGACAGCTTGGAGAACTCCGGCAGGCTCAGCTCGAAGGAGCGGGCCATGGCCTCGAAGAAGCGCCCGGTACCGGCGGCGCACTTGTCGTTCATGGCAAAGTTCTTTACAGTGCCGTCCGTGTCCACGCTGATGCCCTTGACGTCCTGGCCGCCGATGTCGATGATCGCCTTGACAGAGGGATCGGTCACGTGCACGCCCATGGCGTGGCAGGAGATCTCAGAGATGTTCTCGTCCGCAAAGGGGACCTTGTTGCGGCCGTACCCGGTGCCGATGAGGTACTCCAGCTCCTTGCTGCTCTTCAGGCCGGCCTTCTCGCAGACCTCGGCCATCGCCGCGATCGCGCTCTGCTCGGAATTGATCTTGCTCTTGATGGTGGTGTCGGCAATCATCTTGCCGTTCTCGTCCAGAATGACCGCCTTCGTGTAGGTGGAACCAACGTCACAACCGCCGAAATATTTCATTTATATATTCCTCCGTCAATTCATAATAGGCTCCCCTGAAAGGGGAGCTGTCAGCCAACGGCTGACTGAGGGGTTTTCCCCTGAAAGGGGAGCTGTCAGCCAACGGCTGACTGAGGGGTCTTCCCCTGAAAGGGGAGCTGTCAGCCAACGGCTGACTGAGGGATTTTCTATCCTCAGGGGAAGGTATATCAGGAATGATAATCGTACTTGGGGAACTCGTCGATCTTATAGGGGGTCTTCAGGGTGTCCTTACGGTCCATATCGTCATAGTGCTTCTTCAGGAAGGGCTCCACCACGTTGAACAGCAGCTTGCCGT
>CAMHEN010000033.1 GCA_946184165.1 uncultured Clostridia bacterium
CATGCGTTGTGGAGCGGATTGCGACGCATGGGTGTTTAATCAAGAAATAGTATTAATGAAAAACTGTATGATACGGCACTCCGGGTAATCCTCCGGTAAAAACAGTAAAAAGCCCCGGCAGATACGCACAGATGCTGCGTATCTGCCGGGGTTTCCGGTTGTTCGGGCTTATGAGGTATGTGCGGCGCTGCGACAGGGCTCTGCCTCAGTCCTTGCGCTCGGAGCCCCAGAAGAAGAGGGCCACGGTGCCGGGACCTGTGTGGGAGCCGATCAGACCGCCGATGTTGTTGATGAGCACCTTGCCGTTCAGCTTCGGGAAGCGCTGCTCCACGAGCTTTGCCACGGCTTCCGCGTCCTCCCTGCAGGCGGACATGGAGATGAAACACTTGCCGCTGTAATCGAGGCCGCCCTCCGCGTTCTCTTCCATGCGGTCCACGATCTCGCGGATAACGTTGGCCTTGGTGCGGATTTTGCTGCGCGGGACCAGATGGCCGCCGTTATCCATGTTCAGCAGGGGGCAGATCTCAAACACGCCGCCGAAGAAGGCTGCGGTTTTGGAGATACGCCCGCCGCGCACATAGCTCGAGAGATCCGTGGAGAAGAACCAGTGGTGCAGGCGCAGGCGGTTCTGCTCGATCCATTCCGCAAGCTCCTTCGCGCCCATGCCGCTGTCGCGCAGGGAGGCTGCGGTGTCCAGGATGAGGCCGTAGCCCGAGGAGGCGCCGAGAGAGTCAATGACATAAATGTTCCGCTCCGGGTACCGCTCCCTGACCGCTTCCGCTGCAAGGCGGGCCGAATTGTAGGTACCGGAGATGCCGGAGGAGAGTGTGACGTGCACGATGTCCAGGCCCTGGCGGCAGAAGGATTCGAAATATTCCTCATACTCGGCGACGTTGACCTGGGAGGTCTTGGTCACGGCGCCCTTGGCCATGCGGGCATAGAACTCCTCGGCGGGCATGGTCTGGCCCAGATCGTCGGGATAGAGCACTCCGTCCAGCATGAAATGGAAGCAGATGTACTTGACATGGATGCGCTCAAAATGCTCCTTGCTCAGATCCGCGGCGGAGCAGCCGCTCAAAACGTAATCAGCCATGGCAGGGTTTCCTTTCGCATAGATATCGCATTGTTACCATGACCCGCCGTGCGGTGCAGATCTCAGCCCCTGCGGTAGGTCTTCGTGTAGAGCTTGAGCTTCTTGGCAAGTTCCTTGTCTGCCGCACCGGGGAGCATGCGCCAGCGCCAGTTGCCGCTGGGGATGCCGGGGGTGTTCATCCTGGCGTCAGAGCCCAGCTCCAGCAGATCCTGCATCTGCATGACAAAGAGGTCCGCGGCGGTCATCATGCCGGTGCGGATCATGCCCCAGCACCAGCCTTCGTCTTCGGTGATATGCATGTAGCGGGCGGCAAAGTCCCGATCGCGCTTGCCGGTGGACTTGAGCCAGCCCATGACGGTGTCGTTGTCGTGGGTGCCGAGATAGCACACGCTGTTGTAGGAGATGCAGTGGGGCAGATAGTCGGAATCCCCGTGGGCGTCAAAAGCAAACTCCAGGATCTTCATGCCGGGCATGCCGGAATCCTGCACCAGCTTGCGGACGCCTTCGGTGACGTAACCCAGATCCTCCGCGATGAAACCGAGATCATGGAACCAGGACGTCAGCACGCCCACGAGCTTCATGCCGGGGCCGGGCAGCCAGGTGCCGTTCTTCGCGGTCTTCTCGCCGAAGGGGACAGACCAGTAGCTCTCAAAGCCGCGGAAGTGGTCGATACGGATCACGTCATAGAGCTTCTGGGCGCCCTCGACGCGACGGATCCACCAGCCGAAGCCGTCCCGCTCCATCTCGTCCCAGTTGTAAAGGGGGTTGCCCCAGAGCTGCCCGTCCGCGGTGAAGGGATCGGGCGGCACGCCGGCCACGGCCTTGGGGACGTTCTTCTCGTCAAGCTGGAAGAAGCGCGGCTCACTCCACACGTCAGCGGAGTCCAGCGCCACATAGATGGGGATGTCGCCGATGAACTGCACGCCCTTTTTATGGGCATAGTCACGGAGCTTGCTCCACTGGCGGAAGAACAGGAACTGCACAAACACGTGGTATTCAATCTCCTCGCGCAGCGTCTCCGACCAGCGCGCAACCGCCTCCGGACGGCGCAGACGGATATCCTCCTCCGGCCAACGGGTCCAGGGCAGCATATCGAAGTGCGCCTTGAGAGCCATGTATAGGCTGTAGTTTTCCACCCAGCGGTTGGCCTCGCGGAAGGCCGACACCTCTCCGGCGAGCTTCTCAGACCCGCGATGGAAGGCGATGTGCAGAAGGGCAGGGCGCTGCCCGTACATCTTGCCGTAGTCGACCTTCTCGGGATCGCTGCCCCAGGAATACGCGTCGATCTCCTTCTGGCGCAGGAGCTTATCCTTCACCAGCATGTCGAGGTCAATGAAATAGGGATTGCCTGCGAAGGTGGAAAAGGAGGAGTAGGGGCTGTCACCCTCGCTCGTCGGAACGAGGGGAAGAAGCTGCCAGTAGCGCTGGCTTGCCGCACTCAGAAAATCAACAAATTCATAGGCGCTTTTTCCCATGGTACCGATCCCGTAGGGGGAGGGCAGGGAGCTCAGAGGCATGAGGACGCCGCTGCTGCGGTCCATAAAAATCAACTCTTTTCTGTGGGGGTATACCCCCGTGATGTTTTAAAATCCTTGCCTAATTTACCACACAGAAGGGCTTTAAGTCAATATGAGGGCATGCGCAAAATCGTCCGGGCGCGCTGTGGGAGAGGAATTAAGCCGCGTTGACCACCGTGAGCGCGGCGAGGTTTGCGGAATCCCGCAGGGCGTCCCGGAGCACGGCCTCCATCGTCTCGTCCGCCTCCACGCGGCGCAGGGAGGGAAGCCCCGCCAGCGCCGACCAGTCGAGCTTTTCACCCGTGCGCAGAAGCGTCAGCTCCCGCAGCCCCGTGAAGTCCTCCAAATTTTTCGTGGAGTTGAGCTTGCAGTCCGTGAGACGGAGCGTCACGATGTTCCACTCCCGGTCAAAGCGCTTGAAGAAGCGGCCGCGCAGATCGCAGCCCGTGAAGGAGAGGTCCGTCAGATTGGGAAGGCGCATGAGGGGCCTGAGCTCATTGATCCCGGCGTTCCAGATCTCCGCCTCCGCAAGCTGCGTCAGGATCCTGAGCGGCGCAAAGGAGCGCACATCGGCGCCCTTGAGGCGCAGCCGCCGCAGCTGCAGGCAGTGGGACAGATCGCCCAGAGACCGGATGGGGCAGTCCTCGCAGTCCAGCTCCCGCAGAAGCGGCAGATCTCCGACGCCCGAGAGATCCGTGACACGGCAAGTGCGCAGAATAAGCGTTTCAATGCCGCAGACCGGCAGGGCTTTCAGATCGCCGCCGTCATAGTCCGTGATCGTGAGGCGCATGAGATCGGGGAAAAAGCCCAGCGCGGCGAGGGCATTGGCATCCGGCGCCGTGAGGCTCAGCTCCGTGAGACCCGCGAGATCCGACACGGTGAGCGGGCCTTCGGCTATCCCGGCCCAGGCGCGCGCAGCGCTCTCCAGCGCGGGATCCTGAAAAACCACGGCCGTCTCCCCGGCGGGAACGGGGATCTCCGGGTTGTGCTTTTTGATGTAGATGCGCTGGGCATAGCCTGTGGAAAAGCCGATGATGCCGAGCGTCACGGCGGCAATGAGCAGCACAAGCGACACGCAGAGCGCCGCGATGCGCCCGCCCGTCCAGCGCCTTTTCTCTCCGCGCGCTTCCGCCCGGGGCTTGAAGGGCTTTTGCGCCTCGCCGAGAAGCGGGGCGAGCTGGGGCGCGGCCAGGAGCCTCGCGTAGAAATCCTCCTCCGCCATGGTGTGCTTCATCAGGGCGAAGAGGGGCCCGATCTGCATCTCCATCCCGGGCGTGAGGGCGGTCTCCTCCAGGAAAATATTCACGGTCGGGATCTTCCTGGTCTGGGCAAAATGCATCTCCCGCCGGCAGTTGTCGGAGCGGACATAAGCGTTGGAGAGGAAGGCCAGCATCACGGCGGAGCCCGCGAGATGCGCCGCAATATATTCCGGCCACTCGCTGCCGACCTCAATGCCGCCGTCATACCACACACGACAGCCCGCCGCTGCGAGGCGCGATGCGACCGCCATCACAGCCTGCGAGTCCGCGTGGGCATAGCTGAGAAAGATGTAGGGCTGGCTTCCCTCGTAAGGGATCACGCTGTCCACGACGGTTTCACCTCCGCAATATTTGTCGACTCAGTATACCACACAGAGCGTTGTTTGAAAAGCACATCCCTTTACAAGGGGCCGATTTGCCGCTATAATACAGGCAATCAAACATTGACGGGAGGCGAATAGCGTGCTGTCTGAACTGCTGGATGCGGCGCGTGCAGATAAGGTCCTCTGGGTGCCGGATCTGCGCGAACAATTTCTCAAAGACCCCGATGCGCGGCCTGTGAAGCTGCGCCTGATTCTGCACGACGGGAGCCGGAGGGATTTCCCCTGCGCCGTCCCCCGCTGGCAGGGGGAGGAGGAACACGCCTTTGCGGCGGACTTTCTCCATGCCTGTGTGTATAATTGTCTCGCCGCCTGCAGCGGACAGGAGCTGCGGCTGTATTTCGACCTCTCGGACCAGGAGCTGCTTGCGCTCTATGAGGGGCTTGACGACGTGTTTCAGGTGGGCGGGCAGCCGCGGCACGGCTACGGAAAGGTCGTGAACATCGCGGACCGTATCGCAAAAAGCCGCGGCGGCCGGGCCTTCCGCTTTGCCAAAGAGGATATTGCTTCTTATGTGCCGCTGCCGGAGGGCGCGGCGGAAATCGCCGTCCCGCTGGATGAAAAGCTCCGGGCTCTGGAAAAGGCGGCGTCCGCTCTCACGCTTTGCGGGGTGGACGTGGGCGGAACCGACATCAAGCTCGCCGCTTCTCTGGGGGAAAAGCTCATCTGTACAAAGGAGTATGACTGGAACCCCGCAGCTTATGCGACCGCGGAGGAGATCATGGGACCGATCCTCCTGCTCACGCGGCTCATGCGCGCCTGCCTCGCGGCGGAGCATGCGCTGCTGCCCGTCTCTGTGATCGCTGCCCTCGACGCGGCCCTCGAAAAGGACGCGCCAGACGGTCTGATCCGCGAGGCCGTGGAGGAGGCGGAGGATTGCCTGGGCGCAGAGATCGACGTGCTCGACGGCGTGGGCCTCAGCTTTCCCGACGTGGTGATCTCGGACCGCATCCTCGGCGGTGAGACTCCGAAGACTGACGGCATGCGCCGCAACGAGGCGCTGGATTACGAGACGGAATTTGCAAAGCTCGCGGGGCTGAAGGAGGCGCTGCTCGCCCTCTGTCGGGAAGGCGGGCGCGTGCGCATCACGAACGACGGCAACATGGCCGCTTTCACTGCCGCGATGGAGCTTTCGGAGGGCGGCGGAGGCGAGGCGCTGTGCCGCGGCGTGGTGGCCCACAGCCTCGGCACGGATCTCGGCACGGGCTGGCTCACACCGGAGGGAAAGATTCCGGCGCTGCCGATGGAGATGCACGATCTGATCCTGGACCTTGGCAGCCATCATTCCCGCACCTTCCCGCCGGCGGATCTGCGCAGTACGCGAAACGAGAATTCCGGTCTCCCCGGTGCGCGCCGCTATATGGGCCAGGCCGCGGCCTACCGCCTCGCCTGGAAGAAAAACTGCGTCCTGATGGACGGCTTCACCGCCGAGAGCGGGGATATTCTCACAGTGCCGACGGAGCCTGCCGACCTGCGCAAGCCCTGTCTGGAGCATCTCATGCAGCGGGCCGAGGCGGGGGACGAAGATGCCTGCGCCGTCTTCCGGGAAATCGGCGAGAGCCTTGCCGCGGTGACGCGGGAGATGCAGTTTCTTCTGCGGCCCGAGGCGGACACCCGTTTTCTCTTCGGCCGCTTCGTCAAGCGCCCCGGCGTCTTTGCCCTTTTGAAGGAGGGCTTCTGCGGCAGCATCCCGTGGATCGACCTTATCCCCTCGGACGAGGGGCTTGCCAACACGCCGCTCATGCGGGCGCTCGCCGCCATGCCGTCCGTGACGGTCGCCCAGTTCGGTCAGGCCGTCGGGTCCATATACTTTGCCGTGACGTAAGGAGGTTTATCCTGTGAAACGCAGTGAAATCAACGCAGCGCTCCGGGAGATGGAGCAGATGATCCGCGACTACCGCTTTTCCCTGCCGGACTTCTGCGGCTTCACGCCGGAGGAGTGGAAAACCAAGGGCCATGACTATGACGAGGTGCGCGACAATCTCCTTGGCTGGGACATCACGGACTACGGTCTCGGGAAGTTTGACGAGGTGGGCTTCTCCCTCATCACGCTCCGAAACGGCAACCTCAGGAGGAAGGACGCCTATCCCAAGCCCTACGCCGAAAAGCTCCTCTATCTCAGGGAGGGGCAGTACAGCCCCATGCACTTCCACTGGGCCAAGATGGAGGACATCATCAACCGCGGCGGCGGGACCGTGCTCATCCGGGTCTATAACTCCCTGCCCGATGAGGAGCTCGACCGGGAGAGCCCCGTCACCGTCCACGTCGACGGGCACACGACGACCGTCCCCGCCGGCACGCAGGTGAAGCTCCGCCCGGGGCAGAGCATCACGATCTACCCTTACCTCTATCATGACTTTGAGGTGGAGCCGGGCACCGGACCGGCCCTCCTCGGCGAGGTGAGCCAGGTGAATGACGACGCGAACGACAACCGCTTCAATCCCCCCGTGGGCCGCTTCCCCGCCATTGAGGAGGACGAGGCGCCCTACCGCCTGCTGTGCACCGAGTACCCGAAGGCGGAGTGACGCTGCCCGAACAAGACAAAATACGTGAAAAACCGGGTGGACTCGCTGCTTGAGCGAATCCACCCGGTTCATTTTTTTATTGGGCCTCAGCCTTGCGCTTGGCCTCTTCCTCCTCCTCAAGCTGGCGGTAGGCCACCTTGCCCACCAGCGTCTTGGGGAGACTCTCGCGGAACTCCAGCTCCTTCGGCATGGCATATTTCGCGATGTGCTTTGCGGCGTAATCCATGATCTTCTGCCGCGTCTCCTCCGTGGCGGGAACGCCGGGCTTGAGCGTGACGAAGACCTTGGGCCTGTGCATGCGGTAGGGATCCGGCACGCCGATCACGCAGCTCATCTGCACATACTCGTTCGCGTCGAAGATGTTCTCAAGCTGGGCGGGGTAGATGTTGTAGCCGGAGGAGATGATCATGCGCTTGGAGCGGCCGCGGAAGTAGATGTAGCCCTCCTCGTCCATGGTGCCGAGATCCCCGGTGTAGACCCAGGTGAGCCCGTCCGCGTGGTGCCGGAGGGTCTGGGCGGTCTCCTCGGGGTGCTTGATGTACTCCTTCATGACCGTGGGACCGGCGAGCAGGATCTCGCCCTCCTCGCCGTAGGGGAGTTCCTCCTCCGTGCCGGGCTTGACGATCTTGATATAGGTGTCCGGGAAGGGGACGCCGATGCTGCCCTCCTTGGCCTTGGCGATGGGCGTGAGACAGCAGGCCGTCACGGTCTCGGTGGTGCCGTAGCCCTCGCGCACCTGGATGACGGCCTTGTGGTCATAGAGGAACTTGTCGAATTTCTTCTTGAGCTCCACGGAGAGGGAGTCGCCCCCGGAGAAGACGCCCTTGAGAGAGCTCAGATCCGCTTTTTCCATGTTCGGCAGGCGCAGCAGCGCCTCATAGAGGGTGGGCACGCCCGCGATGAAGTTGCAGCGGTATTTGGTGATGAGCTTGGAATAGCTCTCGGCGGTGAAGCGGGGGACGAGGATACAGCGGCCGCCCTGGGCCAGCATCGAGTGGATGCACACACCGAGACCGAAGCCGTGGAAGAGCGGCATGGCGGAGAGCATTTTATCGCCCGGGCGGAACATGGGGTTCGTCGCGATGATCTGGGCGGAGAGGGCGTTGAAGTTGAGGTTTGAAAGCAGGATGCCCTTGGTGGTGCCGGTGGTGCCGCCGGAGTAGAGGATGGCAGCGGGATCGTCCGCCCCGCGCTTGACCCGGTATTTCCAGAAGCAGGACTTGCCGAGGCGCATGAACTCGTCCCACATGATGACGGGGGCGTCCGCCGGGATCTTCTTGATCTTCCGCCCCTCGGTGAGCATATAGCCCACGCGCAGCGGCCTTGAGAGGGCGTCCCGGATGCGGGCGATGACGATGTTCACGACGCAGGTGTTCTCGCGGATGGCCTCAAACTTGTGGTAGAACTGATCCAGCGTGACCACCGTGACGCTCTCGGACTCGTTGATGTAAAACTCCAGCTCCTTCTCGCTCGAGAGGGGGTGGACCATGTTGGCCACGGCGCCGATCATGTTCACGGCGTAGAAGACATAGATGGCCTGGGGACAGTTCGGCATGGCGATGGTGACGCGGTCGTTTTCCCGCACGCCGATGGTGCGCAGGCTCCGCGCGCATTTTTCGATGTTTGCCACCATCTCCTTATAGGTGGTGGATTTCCCCATGAAGTCGAAGGCGACCGCGTCCGGGCGGAGCTTCGCGTTGTTCTCCAGCATCTCCACCATGGAGCCCTGATAATAGTCCAGCGTGGCCGGAACATCTCCCAGGCTTCCGAGCCAGGGGCGCTTGGCTGTGATTTCCATATGTATTCGTCCTTTTCCTTATCAGTAATCAACCGGGGTGTCGAAGGGCTGCTCCAGGATCTCCGGATTATCAAGGATCGCGTGCAGCAGGCGTACGGTGCCGGCGTAATAAAACCCGTCGCCGATGCGCTCATCCAGCGTAAGGCCGAGGGAAATCACCGGCCGCACGGTGCAGCTTCCGTCCTCGTGCCACTCGGGGGCCAGATGCTTCTTGCCGATCATGCCGAAGAAGGAGTTGGTGCCCCAGTTGTTGAGATGGTGGTAGCCGCTGTCCATGCCGATGGAGCCGAGATTCGTGAGGAAGATGGAGGAGTAGTTCGGGTCCGCCTTGATGAGATCGTAGGGCACCTTGCCCTTGCGGTCGAGGGAGAAGAGAATATCCACAATGATGTGCAGCAGCCAGCGGGGGAGCCTCAGGAGCTTCGTCATCATGTCGGTGGAGTTGTCCAGCACATCCTCCCGGCGGCACTGGTGGATCTCCTCCATGATAGAGCTGCGCAGGGTGTCGATGGTGTCGCTCTCGCCGTACTTCTTGTAGGCGAGGCCCTCCTCGGACTTGTCTTCAAACTTCTTCTTGACCACGAAGGAGACGGAGATGTGGTCGCGCATGTAGAGGCGGTTGCCGGAGATGAAGCGGTTCATCCGCGGGCGCAGCACAAAGCACTTGACCATCGCGGCGAGGAAGATGTGAAAATAGGTGTACTTGTCCTCGGTAAGCCCTTCGTTCTTTCTGGCGAGAAAAGCGTCCAGCGGGCGGGCGTCGATATCCACGTTGATGTGTGCCTCATTGTCCGCGCGGTTCGGCATCAGGTAGGCCATGAACTGGCCGAGGGCCGGGGCCTCATCCCGGAGCCAGTAGCCGTCAAAGCGGTCGCCGCGTTTCTTGGGTCTCTGTTCCATAAGAATCTCCCTTCAGGTTTTCTCTCTGCGAGACAGTATAAAACCGAAGGCGGCTAATTGCAACAAAATCTTAAAGGAAATGATGCGGAAACACTGTTCTCCGGCGTTTGGATTTTACAGAAAAAGGATGTCGGCTCTTGCATCAGACTTTCCGGTTTGCTATAATTCATTACATAAACTGGAGAATTCCATGCAGCCGGCTGCGGAACCGGCGTTTCACGATCGACTTTGAACAAAAATGGGGGAATGGGAATGCATACATCCAGGAAAACAGCCGGGCTGGTCCTGCTTGCTCTGCTGCTTGCCTTTGCCCTGCTGCTCCCGGCTGCCGCCTCCGCGGAGGATGGGCCTGCGGCGGAGGATGAGACTGTATATGCCGCCGGCACGTCGGGTACGACCAGCGGCTATTGCGGCTACCCGGATCTGAAATCGGCCCGGTGGACGCTCAAGAACGGGTGGCTTACGATCACCGGTACCGGCGAGATCAACACGAAGTCCGCCCGCGGTGTCAAGGCAGACCCCTGGGACAAGGATGCGGTCGTCAATCTGGATATCCGCGAAGGCATCACCGGGATCCGGGACATGTGCTTTGAGGACAGCACAAACCTCCGCTATATCACGCTCCCAGACAGCCTGGAGCGTATAGGCGCCTGGGCGTTTGAGCATTGCACCGCAGTGGAGAGCGTTCACCTTGAACATGTCACTCATCTGGATATAGCCTGCTTTCGCGACTGTACGTCGTTGGGTGCTGTATACCTGTCGGACGCTCTTCCGGAAATACCGGGTCTCTGTTTCATTAACACAGATCTTCGGAGCATCTCCATTCCGGACAGCGTCAAAGTGTTGGGGTTCTCCTGCTTTGAGGGCTGCACCCGGCTGTCGGAAGTCTCCGGCGGAACAGCGCCCAATGTCAAAATCGAACAAAGTGCCTTTAAAAACTGCACGTCTCTGACAAACATATCCTTCCCCCACACTGACGAGATCGGAACAGGCGCCTTTGAAAACTGCGGAATCACCTCGGTCACGGTCCCCGGGACCGTCAGCCATCTGACGGAGGGATTGTTCAAAAACTGCGCTTCCCTGCAGACGGTCAACATCAACACGACCGCCGGCTATATCCCCGCGGACGCCTTCAAGGGCTGCGCCAATCTCTCGTCCCTGCGTCTCCCCGACGGCCTTTCGGAGATTCAGGACGGCGCCTTTGACGGCTGTGTCTCCCTGGGCCGTGTCTCCGTCCCCGCAAGCGTGCAGACCATCGGAAAGCGCTCCTTCGGCGGGACAGGGGCCCACGGCCTCACGCTCTCATTCAGCGGGAGCAGACCCTCCCTCTTTTTGAGCGAGGCGGAATTTGAGTTCTGGCCGGTCAACTGGGCAAGCAATGCGGGCTCTTTTCAGGACAGCGTGCTCACCGTCGAATACCCCCGCTTTGACAGCACCTGGACAGACCCCGTCGAACCTTACGAGGACTACAGCTATGACCCTCAGCAGGGCTACGGCGGGACCGTCACCTGGACCGGCGTCGGCGAGCTGCCGTCTGTGAGCGGGGTCACCGCGCCGAAGGGGACGCGGACCCAGGGCGCGAAGCTGACGCTCAAGGGCACGATCAGCGCGGGCAGCGGGACGCTCTCCGCCGTCAGCGCCAGGGTCTATGCCGCCTCTGACGCCTCCTTCTCCAATGCTCTGACCGGCACGGAGGTTTCCGCCAGCGGGAAGACCTACTCCATCAAGGGCAACAAGCTCGACACCTCCTGCAAGCTCGGCACGCTCCCGACCGGCTCCTATGTCTATGTCATCACGGCCACCGTGGGCGGAACGCGCTATGAGCTCTACCGTTCGTCCTTCACTGTGGTCCCGGCCACCTATACCATCCGCTTCGACGCGAAGGGCGGCACGGGCGCACCTGCGAGTCTCACAAAGAAGTACAATGTGGCGCTGGACCTCACCAAGACCTGGCCGACACGGGACGGCTATACCTTCCAGGGCTGGTCGGAGAGCAGCACCGCCACCTCGGGCGAGTACCGCAATTCCTTCGACAAAAACCGCAGCACGACCCTGTATGCGGTCTGGTCCTTCACCGGGTATGAGGTCCGTTACCACCTGGAGAGCGGGAGCGTTACGAAGGCCGCCAAGGAGGTCGGCAAAGCGCTGACCATCGGCTGCACGGACAGCAAAAAGGGATATGATTTCCTCGGCTGGGCGAAGACGAAAAATGCATCCGCACCCGAGTTCCGCAACGGCGACACCTACAGTCAGGACACAAGTCTGGATCTCTACCCCGTCTTCACACTGAAAATATACACCGTCACCTTTGACGCGAACGGCGGCGCCGGCGCGCCCGCGCCTCAGCAGAAGCTGCACGGCAGCGCCCTCACCCTGAGCGAGACGGTCCCCACCCGCGACGGCTACACCTTTGAGGGCTGGTCCGCCGGCAGCGGCATGATGTATCAGCCCGGTGGCCTGTTCACTATCGACCAGTCGACGACCATGCGCGCCGTGTGGCGGCAGAACGGGACCGCGGTCCTGCACTTTTATACCCCCTATGTCAGCTGCCAGTATGACGCGGCTGCCGGGACCTACGGCTCCGGGGAGTATCGGCTCGTGGGCGGCTTCAGACCCGACGAGGCTTCCCAAATCGAGGCTGTGACCGGCACTTCCGTGACGAATGACAGCTATACCTACACGGCGAACGTCCTGGGCAAGACCGTCGGCGAGCTCGGCCTGAATCCGAACGGTGCCACATTGCTTGCACTATCTGTGACCTCTCCGGATTATGACGGAGAGGTCTACGATGTCGATAATCACCGCATCTGGATCAGCGGCTGGGTCACCGCTGCGGGCGATCCGCTCACCGACGAGACCGTGATCGACTTCGACGGCTCTGTGGACGTGTACCCCGTCTGGACGCGGGAGGAGTGCCGCTGGTCGGAGCTCCGCTTTGACGCCGACGGCGGCAGCGGCCAGCCCGGCAATCTGCTGCGCGAAACGGGGAAGGCCTTTACCCTCCCGACGCAGACGCCCGTCATGGACGGGGCGGAATTCCTGGGCTGGGCCCGAACGGCCCATACCTCTGCGCCCGAGTATCAGCCCGGCGAGACTGTCACGCTTACCGCCCAGACCACCACGTTCTATGCGGTGTGGAGCGGTTTCAAGGTCTGTTACAAGAGCCCTTTGGACAGTTACTTCGACAGGTGGATGGTCATAAACGACGATGAATTCAAGGTGGATGTCGCCGACCCGGCGAAGATTTACGAGGACGCCCTAAACCGGGACAATCCCGCCGCGGAGTATACCTTCCTGTACTGGACCGACGGGGAATCGGACACGGAGTACCTGTACGGGGAGACCTACCCCATCAGCGGCAACCTCGAACTCACACCGGTATTCAAAGAGACGGCTGACGACTTCATCGTCCTGCCGATCCAGGTCAGGACCTTCGCCAGTTATTCGATCGTTCCTCTGACGTATACCGGCGGCAAGGACAGCCTGCTGGTCCGCGAGCGCACCAAATATCTCGTGGCGAAGAACGACGGCAGCACGGTGGAGGAGCTCGGCTGGATCCGGGAGGACGGGAGTTATCCGGGCTACGGCAGTACCATGTATCCCATCACCGGCATCACCGCGGACGGACAGCCGCTGGAGAAGAGCACCGTCATCGACGCCTCCTATCAGGGGCTTTCCGCGGCCTTCCTCTTTGCGGACTCCGGCTATGTCCTGCGCTATGACGCAAACGGCGGGACGGGCGCGCCGGAGCCCTGGTACGGCGCTAAGGATACCGCGATCACCCTCAGCGAGACTGTCCCCGCGCGCTATGGGTATGTCTTCCGCGGCTGGACGACGGACAGCGGCGGCACCACGGCGGAGTACCAGCCCGGCGACACGTACACCGTCTCGGGATCGTGCTCCCTCTACGCCGTGTGGGAGCGGGCGACGATCACTCTCCACCTCCGCTCCAACGGGTCTGACACCATATTGAGCGGCCCCTTCGAGACCTATGTCACGCCGGCGGATCCCGCCGCACGGGAGGGGTACCGCTTCCTCGGCTGGGCCGGGGAGGAGGGAGCCGCCGCGCCCGACTACCTGCCCGGCAAGCCCATCCTGCTGGAAGAGGATAAGGACTATTACGCCGTGTGGGAGCCTCTGCGCTGCCACCTCGCCCTGCACGCGAACGACGGCAGCGATCTCTGCCTGAACTCCGAGCACAGCTGCGGCGACGGGACGGTCCTGAACGCGCCGTATGAGCGCGAGGGCGCCTGGCTGATCGGCTGGGCCGCCTCCGCCGATGCCGCGGCGCCGGACTTCGCTCTGGGCGCCACCATCACCGTGACGGAGGATCTCGATCTCTACGCTGTGTGGGGCAGCCCCGACTTCGTCCTGCCCGCCTCTCTGGGCACGGTCGGCACGGAGGCCTTTGCGGACTGCGCCTTCACCTTCGTGGAGATCCCCGCCGGGGTGACCCGCATCGGCTCCCGCGCCTTCGCCGGCTGTGACAGCCTGCGCTGTGTGATCATCGCCGGGGCGGACACCGGGATCGACGCGGATGCTTTCCCGGATCTCGAAGGGCTCACGATCTTCGGCGTCCCCGACAGCCCGGCCGAGAGCTTCGCGCGCTTTAACGGCTTCGCCTTTTCGGCCATGTAGCTTCCGCGTCAAATCCGCATACTTCCCAAAGAGCGCCGCAGGCGCCGGTTCTCCGGCCCTGCGGCGCTTTCCCTTTCGGACCCGGCGCGGCCGGAAAAGAAAATTGACTTCACAGACAGGATTTGCTAAGATGGGAAAAAACATCCTGGAGGGAGCAACATGCTTGACAGCCTTGTAGTATTGGGAGACGCCGAAAAAGTGTCATGCCTTTCAAAGCGGCTCAGCGCAGAAGAGGGGGCCTTTGCCGCCTTCTGCGTCTCCGGCGCGGCGAAGCCGTACAGAGAGGGTGCGCTTCTCTGCTTTTTCACCGGGACGATCTATCGCCGCCTGGACGCCTCCCTGCCTGCGGGCTCTCCCGGGGAGACGCTGCTTGCCGCCTGGCGCAAATACGGGGAGGACTTTCTCAACCGGCTTGAGGGGAAGTTCATCCTCGCCATCGCGGATCTTGAGGCGGGGCGGCTCTTCTTCGCCCGGGACCACTTCGGCGGCCTGCCCCTTTTCTACTGCCTGGGGCCGGACTTCGCCGCGGTCTCCGGCAGACTCTCTCCGCTTGCAAATGCCGGGCTTGTGCCGAAGGCGCTCTCCCGCGCGGGACTCTGCGACTATTTTTCCCTGCGCTATATCCCCGCGCCGGACACGATCTTTGAGGGGATCCGCGCCCTCCTGCCGGGGCACTGCGTCTCGGCCCGTCTCGAGGGCGGCCGCGTCGTCGCCGAAGAGCGCTGCTGGTGGGACGTCGACTGCCGCAGCGAGAACATGGACTACAACTATGACAGGTGCAAAAAGAACCTGCGCGAGGCGGTCCTGCGTTCGGTGGAGGAGCGGCTCTTCCCCGGGGCAAACGGCGTCTTCCTCTCCGGCGGCATCGACTCCACCATCATGACCGGCGCCGCGGCGACGCTTCTCGGCCGCACGATCGACACCTTCACCATCGGCTTTCATGAGGAGGCTTTCGACGAGAGCCCCCGGGCGAAGATCGCCGCCGAGGCCCACGGCGCAAGACAGCATGTCTACATACTCAACTATGACGAGGCCCTGGGCGAGCTGGACCATATCATCTCCGGCTTCGACCAGCCCTTTGCGGACGACTCCGCCGTGCCCACCTGGGTCATCAACCGCTTTGCCGCGGAGCAGGGCGTCACAAACGTTCTGACCGGGGACGGCAGCGATCAGATCTTCGCGGGCTCCAACAAATACTTCATCCGCCACTATGTGGACAAGCTCATGCGGGTGCCCGCCCCTATCCGCGCGCTCGCCCGCGCCGCGGTGTTCTCCCTGCCGGACAACAGCGCCCGCATGCGTAAGATCCGCAAGGTCATGAACTGCGCCGACATGACCCCCTACGAGATGCGCCGGCGCATGCTGCAGCTCTGCCTCGGGGACGAGGAGCTCGGCTATCTGCTGATGGGCAAGACCGTCGATCCCGCGAACGACACGGTCGCGCGCATCTACCGCGTAAACCGGGACGTGACGGACGAGCTCACGAACACGCTCTACGTCGATCTCAAGCTCATGGTGGACGGATGCATGATGGCCAAGATGGGCAGCATGAGCCGCCTCGCCGGGGTCAACACCCATGCGCCGCTCACGTCCATGGCGGTGCTGCAGGAGGCCTTCCGCATCCCGCCGGAGTTTAAGCAGCGCGGCGCGAGCGGCAAGATCATCCTCAAGGACGCTTTCTCCGACGTGATCCCGCCCGAGCTCATGACCGCCTCCAAGAAGGGCTTCATGCCGCCGGTGGCGAGCTGGTTCCGCGGCCCGCTGCTGGAGGACCTCAAAAAAGAGCTCGCCCCCGAGCGCATAGAGGAGATCGGGCTCTTTGACCCGGCCCTTGTGACGCTGCTGATCAACGAGCATGTGTCGCGCAAGAACGACCGCGCCGTCGTCCTCTGGGCGCTCTACGTGTTCAGCAAGTGGTACCGCCGGGAATTCTGATACGTTCCAATAGATATAAAACGCAGGGGCCGATTCCCAATCGGCCCCTGTTCTCATTTGAAAAACACCGTCCGCGTCACGCCCTGGCATAGTGCCCTGCGCCGTCATAGTAGAAGATCGGCGCGGCGCCGGTGATGAGCAGGAGCATGTCCCGCTGTGGCGTGAGGGAATGGGCGCGGGTGTAGAGCGTGCGGACTGTGAGCGCGCGGCTCACGGTGCCGCCCTCGGCCCAGGTGGGCAGCGTGTTGCCGATGTACTGCGCCAGCGCCTCCCGGAGGGCCGCGCCGTCCGCAACCCAGCCGAGACGCTCTCCGTCCGCGCGCACCTCGTCCTCTGCCGCGACGCCCGCCGTCGCCCGCAGGATCGCATCCGACAGGGCACACACATCGTCCGCGGGCTTTCTGAGACAGAGCCGCAGGCGCTTTTTCATACCGGGCAGGGAGGCGGGACCGGGCAGAATTTCCTCGGCGGCGGCCCAGGCTGCCCGTTCTGCCCGCGCCGCCGCCCGGACGGAGCAGGCGGGGACGGCCCCGGCGCCGTCGATTTCAAGTTCAAAACAGGGCCGCAGATGGGACGCCGCCGAAAAGAGCAGGGCCGCCAGAAGCAAGAGACTTTTCTTGCGCATGAAATCACCTCCACGGTTAACATAACTTATTTCGTCTCTGCCGTCAAGAGCTTCGGCAAAGGCTCCCAAAACCGGCGCCTATACGACCGCCTGTGCGCTCTCCGCAAGCCGGACGGCGGCGGCGGAGACCTCATAGGCCACCCGCTGCTGCAGTCCGTCCTCGCAGAGCTTTCGGTAGGGCCGGCTCTGGAAGCGCCCCTCCAGGCGGAGCCTGGTGCCCACGCTCCAGTCCGCGGCGGCCCGGGCGCAGCTCCCCCAGCAGATGCACGGCAGGTAATCCGAGCGGCCGCCCCGCCGGTTGACGGCCAGCAGCAGATCGCAGATGTCTCGCCCCAGCGGCGTCACGCGCAGTTTCGGCTCCTTGCAGAGAGTGCCGAGCAGCATAACGGCGTTTTCATCCGCCCCGTCGGTGAGGGCTATCTCCCGGGCCAGCACCGTCAGCACAAGACGCGCCCCCTCGCCCCGGCGGTTGTTATAGCTCCTGAGCTCACCCTGCACCAGCAGCCGCTCGTGCTCCGCCGCCTCCGTTTGTGAAAGCTGCTCGCGCCGCAGGAGGATGTTCAGCACGTCGCTGCTGCCCGAGAGCCTGCGGACCTCCAGCGGCATGGCATAGAATTCCTGACCGCCGGCGCTGTGGGAGTAGTGCGGCGCCCCGGCCATCGTCCCGCACAGCCGCACCTGATTGTTTTCCTGCATCATGTCCATGCGTTCGCCTGTACCATCCTTTTCGTACGAGATAGTTGGTCGATTGCGAAGCTCCGGTTTCGCAATCGGCTGATCGGAGATAGTCCATCTTATTCCGGCGCAGCACTTGAATATGACCCGGAGGCGCGGTATAATATTATAACAAAATAAATATAAAGGAGCCGTTTTTATGGACATCAAGGATATTCTGGCAAAGTGCGACCACACCCTCCTGCGCGTCGACTGCACGAGTGAGGAGATCCGCGCCCTCTGCGACCAGGGCATGCGCTATCACTGCGCGAGCGTCTGCATCCCCCCCGCCCATGTGGCCGGGGCCAAGCGCTACGTGGGCGACAGGCTCAAGATCTGCACGGTCATCGGCTTCCCCAACGGCTACATGACCAGCGCCGCCAAGGCTTTTGAAGCCGCCGACGCCGTGAAGAACGGGGCCGACGAGATCGACATGGTCATCAATCTCTCCATGGTCAAGGACGGCTGCTGGGTGGACGTGGCGGAGGACATCCGCGCCGTGCGCGAGGCTACCCGCGGCAGCATCCTCAAGGTCATCATCGAGTGCTGCCTGCTCACGGACGAGGAGAAGATCCACCTGTGCAGGATCGTCTCCGACTGCGGGGCCGACTTCATCAAGACCTCCACGGGCTTTTCCAA
>CAMHEN010000034.1 GCA_946184165.1 uncultured Clostridia bacterium
TCTCGGTCGGGTAGTTCTGATCCAGCCATTCCTGCAGGGTCACGCCGAAGCGGCGCTTGATGACGGAGTGGGGCGGGAGGCACTTCTTCTTGAAGTCCGTCCGCAGGGGCGGGCGGCCGTTGTCCAGGATGAACTGCTCCACGGAATCCCGGATCGCATCCTCCGTCCAGCGGTTGAGGGGCAGCTCGTCGATCATGGTATGTAGGACTTGAACGGCTTCTTCATTCTCAGCCAGCGTCTGAACGGCCAGTTCCAAAGCTTGCTTTCTTGTCATGGTGAAAACCTCTTATTCGGTATTTCGCCATCCCATAATCGCTGGAACGCCGTAGGTGGAAAACTGGACGTTCTGGCTCAGGTCGAAGCAGTCCACGGCCTTGATAAGGCCGATGCAGCCCACCTGGAAGAGATCATCCATGCTCTCGCCGCGGCCTGTGAACTTCTGGATCACCGACAGCACCAGACGAAGGTTTCCGGCAATCAGTGCCTGACGTGCCTCCCGGTCGCCCGAGCGAGCCTTTTCCAGCAGCGCCCGCGTCTCCGCCGCCTTGAGTATCGGCAGCTTCGCCGTGTTCACCCCGCAGATCTCGACCTTCCCCTGCATACTAACACCACTCCCTTTTTTGAAAGAGTGGTGTTAGTATTTCCCGGCTTGGGAAATTTGATACAGGGGGACAAGGCGCTTAATGCCTCGCTGATTATAGCTGTTAGCCTGTCCCCTCTAATACTATTATTTGATTAAAAAAATTAATCAGATAAGCCGCGGTTCCCGCGGCATTTTCAGCGCAAAGGCGCTGAAAATGCGTCTCATACAGAACCTCTACGCACCTTACGGTGCTATAAAAACCTTTAAGAAATTAAAGGTTTTTATGAGGTTCTAGTATAAGGCTTTCGATATCAGCCTGATCCACTCCGGCTCGCAGATCAGTGTCATGAAGAACCTGCCGGAAGATTAGGACGCGCTTTATGGGCGCTTTGGCCTGATTATCCATTTGCAGGAGTTAAACTACCGGGAAGCGGCGGCCTTCTATCCCTCCAATTGCTGCAGCAACAGATCACAGATTTCGTCCATATCGCCTACAATACCGTAATCGCTGTAGTGAAAAATCGCGGCGTCCGGGTCCTTGTTGACCGCTACGATGCAGCCGGCGTCCGAGAGCCCCGTGACATGATTGACCGCGCCGGAAACCCCGAAGCTGAAAAGCAACTTTGGCTTGACAACCGCGCCGGACTGCCCGATCACAAGCTTGAACGGGAGGAGGCCGCGGTCAAAAACCGGACGCGTGCAGGCGAGCTTTCCGCCGAGCAGCTGCGCAAGCTGGCGATAGCGAGGAAGCGCCTCGGCCTTGACGGCGTTCCCGATGCACACGATCACCTCGGCGTCGGCAAGATTCAGACTGTCGTCTTCCTGATCGGGCGCAAAGTCCAGAATCTCCGCGCGGATCTTCTCAAGCGGAAAGCTTCTCTCCTCGTATACTGTTTCGCAGCAGCGCGGCCCCGTCGGGGAATACCGGAAGGTACCCGGACGAATGGTGCCCACCTGGGGGCGCATCTCCGGTACGGTGATCACGGCCATCATTTTTCCGCCTACGGCGGGCTCAATGAACTCGATGTCGCCTGTCTTCGGATCGTAGACAAGCTCTGTGGCATCCGAGGTGCAGCCGGTGGGAAGCCGGCAGGCAAAACGCGGCGCGAAATCCCTGCCCTGAATACTTCCGCCCACGAATACCGCCGACGGGCGGTACTCCCGGCAGAGCTCTGTGAACAGCTGCGTATAGGCGTCCACGCTGAAGGGTGTCCAGCCTTCGCCGCGAACGATCAGCAGCTTATCCACACCGCAGTCCAGAACCCGTGCAAGCTCCTCCTTCGCGAGTTCGCCCACGATCACGGCCCAGAGCTTTTCACCCGCCACGTCCGCAAGCTTGCGGATTTCGCAGCATAACTCGAGTGAGACCGGCTGAACGCTGTTCCCGTCATGCTCTACATAGACCCACATATCGTGATAGCTGTGTTTATCCATGTGAACGCCTCCTTCAGAGCACATCGGCCAGAAGGCCAAGCAGGGTCTTTACGGTTTTCTCCGGGCTCTCCTCGCAGAGCATCCGGCCGCGTTCGCCCACCTGAGGCGGGTAGGTACGCGGTACCTTGGTGGGGGATCCGGGATCGCCGATCTTTTCGGGGTCGAGCCCCGGAATCGTACGGGAGGTATACCGCAGGATTTCTGCTTTGCGCGAGGCCTTCCACTGCTTCAAGTTCGGGATGCGCGGCCGATAGTTTGTCTTTTCTACCGTGAGGAGGCAGGGCCAGGAAGCTCGCGTCCGCTCTGTTCCGTTCTCCAGTACACGCTTTGCCGTGATGCTCCGCGCTGTCTCATCCAGCTCCAGGATCTCCGCCACACAGCTCAGCTGCGAGGCGTCAAAGCGTTCGGCCAGCTGGGAGGCCATCTGTCCGGTGGCGCCGTCAAGAGATTCCTTGCCGCAGAATATCAGGTCGAAGTATCCAAGCAGACGTGCTGCCGAGGCGATCACATAGCTTGTGGCCAGCGTGTCGGCGTTGGCAAAGGCGCGGTCCGAGAGCAAAACGGCGCGGTCAGCCCCGGCGGCCAGACACTCGCGCAGGGCTTCCTCTGCCTGATCGGGTCCCATGGTGATACAGGTCACGGTGCCGCCATAGTGCTCCTTGAGCCGAATCGCCGCCTCCAGCGCGTTCTCGTCATAGGGGTTCAGAATGGCCGGGACACCTTTGCGGATCAGGCTGCCGGTCTCCGGGTCAATCTTCACCAGGTTCACATCAGGCACCTGTTTGACACAGACCAGGATGTTCAGCATCGCTCGCCCTCCTCCGCCTCGTGGCAGACCTTGCCCGGGTTCAGGATTCCATCGGGATCAAACACCCGCTTGATGGCCCCCATGAGCGCATAGGCAGTTTCACCGACGGACTCGCGCAGGTAGCGCTTTTTTGCGTGCCCGATGGAGTGCTCGCCGGAAACCTGCCCTTCAAATTCGGCGCATTTTGCGTAGCAGGCGTCCATCAGCCGCTTGACCCGGCGTTTGAACTCGTCTTCTTCCAGGTCATTGGAGCAGCAGTAGATATGCAGGTTGCCGTCCCCGGCGTGCCCGAAGGAGCGGACGCGGACACCCTGCTGCCTGGCCTCCTCGTGAGTATAGACCAGGAAAGGGGCAATTTTGTCCACCGGGACGACCACGTCCATCTCGTCGAGCAGCCGGGTCTCCGCCTCGATCACGGTAAGAAAGGCGCTGCGGGCAGCCCACACATCCTTTTTCAGGTTGTCCGTCCAGACGACCAGGGTGTCGTAGGCCCCGGCAGCCTCCGCCACCGCACCGAGGCGGTCCATTTTATCGCTCAGCTCCGTCTCGCTGTCCCCCACAAGGGTCACGAGTATATATGCGCCGGCTTCCTTTCCGTTCACGACGGTGGGGAACACCGGCGTCCCGGTGAAAGCCGCGGAGGAATCGACGATATCCCGTTCCATGAACTCAATGGATTGGGGATCCAGATTGGCGAGCTTGATAGCCGGGACCGAGGCAATGGCTTTGGCAATGTTTTCAAACGGCAGAATCAGGCTCACATCCCGAAGGGGCTTTGGAATCAGCTTCAAGGTCAGTTCCGTGATAATGCCGAGCGTTCCCTCCGAGCCGATCATCAGGTGGAGCAGACTGTAGCCGGAGCTGGTCTTGCAGACGGTCTTGCCGAGCTTGAGGATCTCGCCGCTTGGCAGCACGACCGTCATGGCCAGAACATAGTCCCGTGTCACGCCGTATTTGACGGCGCGCATGCCGCCGGCGTTGGTGCTGACATTGCCGCCGACAGTGGCAGTTTTTTCGCCGGGATCCGGCGGATACATCAGGCCGTGGGCCAGTGCGTCGGCCGCGAGATCGCACAGCAGCACGCCGGGCTGGGTGTGCACGACCAGATTGTTCAGATCGTAGGAGAGAATGCGGTTCATTTTCTCCATGCTCAGCACGACCCCTCCGCACAGCGGCACGCAGCCGCCCACCAGTCCTGTCCCGGCCCCGCGCACGGTGACGGGGATCGTGTGAGCCGCGCAGTACTGCATAATGGCAGCGACCTCCTCAGTGCTCACCGGCTGCAGCACCGCCTCCGGACGATGCCTCCCGTAGATCGGCATTTCATCGTGGCTGTAGGCCTCCTTCACGGAGTCCCCGGCAGAAAAGCGACCGGGGCCGACGCGCTGTTTCAGCGCCTCGGCATCCTCCGGACGCAGCCTGTTATAGTACGCCATGGAAAGCTTCCTTTCTGTTTGGCAGGCTGGTATCGCCCGGCTCCCGATCGACGTTGCACTCGTGCAGACAGGCGCGGGTCAGGCGCCAGGGGCCTTCAAAGCCGGTGTCACCCAGCAAGCCGGACATCAGGGCAAGAGACTGGGGATAAAACCAGCTGCCCAGCATGATTTTGTCACGCGTCGGGTCCTCATCCCGAATCTCCTCCCTGGCTTCAGCATCCCCGTCCAGCCAGATAAAATGCGGACGGGAGACCCATTGCTCAGGCCGGGAGTCCCGCCGATGGATCGTAAAGCCCACGCCGTCGGCCGCCTCGTGCATCAGCGCATGCTGAATATAGAGCCGCGCGGCGCTTTCAATGTCCTCCCGGCGATAGTCCGTCAGGCAATGCAGATTATAGAGCATATAGGCTCCGTCAAAATCCGGGCAGTCTGAGCCGCAGGGCCAGAACGACCCGTCCGGGTTTTGACAGGCCAGGGTGGAGTCCACGCTGCGCTCAAGAAAGCGGTAATCCCAGCCTTGGGCGAAATAGGTCGGCAGCACATGGATGGTGCCAAACTGGCCATTGCGAAGGTCCGCGCCGAACTGGCAGCCCCAATAGCCGGTTTTCGGATCCAGCAGCTCCTCCAGTGCGGGGAACATGCCGTACTCCAGCACCTCGTCCACGTAGGGCACACCGAAGAAATCCCGCAGGGCGAACATCGCCGTGCTCAGGGCACAGATCTGGTTGCCGGCCGCCCAGGAGTTTTTCCAGTCGTATTTCTTCACATAGCGGTACATGGCCTCTTTGTTCAGCAGCGGCTCGAGAAAGTCAAGCGCCCGGGCCGGCCGACGGCCCAGCAGATACAGGGTCCAGAGCATGCCCCGCGTGAAGTGCCACACAGGATCCAGCTCCTCCGTGCCGCGGCGCCGCGCCTTATCGCCGGGACGGTTGGAAAAGTACCCGCCCGGACACTGAAGCGCGTTGATACGCTCCGCCCAGCGGTCCAGGCTTTCACAGCTCTCCTTGTCCAGTTCGCCGAACAGGGAGAGGATCACCGCCGCATGATAAGCGCCATAGGTGCTGGGGCCGCTCTCGCAGGCCTCCTTTTTATAGGCGCCTGGCTCCTCGCCCACTTTCATCCGGCGGACAAAAGCCAGTGCCGCATTTTTGAGCCGGTCGTATCCGGGAGAAGCCTTGTTTCGATAGATCATGACGGCCTCCTATCGTTTGAAAAAAGCAAAGCTGTCAAGGCTGATATCGTGAAAATTGACGCGTGTATCCCGGGTGATGATAAACTCCAGCAGTTCCGCGATGTCGGACGCCTGCAGGAAATCGCCCCGCTTTTCCGGCGGGATGCGGCCCTCGAAAAAGCTGGTATCCGTAGGGCCGGGGTTGAGGACGGTGAAGCGGATGTTCTTCCCCTTGAGCTGCTGGGCAAAGCCCTCGGTGAACAGGTTGACCGCCGCCTTGGCCGCAGAATAGTGCGGGGCGTTGGGATTGGCCCGCTTGGCGGCCATGGAGCCGAAGTTGATGACCAGGGCGCCCGGCTCAGGATCGACCAGCGCGGCGAAAGCCTTGGTCGAAAATGCCATGCCCTTGACGTTCACATCCATCACCGTCTGATAGTCCGCCTCGGAAAAGTCCTCCAGCTTCCTTGTGATGGACAGACCTGCAAAATTGACCAGCACATCGACACGACCGAAGCGCTCCTTTGCCTCCTGCATAAAGCGCTGAACCTGCGCCTCCTCCGTGACATCGACGACGGCACCAAAGATCTCCGCGCCTGTGGAGACCAGCTTTTCCCGCAGCGCCTCCACCTTCTCCGGGCGGGAGGAGCTGAAAGCGATCTTTACGCCGGGCCTTGCCAGCTGCAGCGCGGTGGCTGTGCCCATGCCGCCGGTGGCCCCCATCAAAACAATCGTAAGTCCTTCGAGTTTTCTCATATTCATATCCTCCTGTCAAAAGTATCCGCCGCTGTCGACAACTGCGGTCGGCGTCATGCCGCTGTCGATCATCGCGGCAAGCTTGATCTCGCTGTCCCGAATCGCCTCCGAACGCAGCAGCACATCATAGGCCAGACGGCGCGGAATCACCAGAACGCCGTCAATATCGCCAAAGATCACATCCCCCGGAAACACGGTCACTTCTCCGATTCTCACAGGGATCTGCCAGCCGGTGATGCGAAACCGCCCCAGCATGCCGTTGGAACTGCGGTATTTGCAGAACACCGGGAAATCCTGCTTGAGGACCTTGTTCGTATCCCGCACGCCCCCGTCTACCACAGCGCCGCGGCAGCCTCGGTTTTTCGAGACCCGGGTCATCATCTCCCCCCACTGGGCGGATACGGTATCGCGTCCCGTCTCCCAGACTACTACGTTTCCGGGCCCGATGGCCTCCAGCATGCGGGCACGCTCCTCCATTTCCTGTTTCAGCTCCAGACTTGGACTGCCGCTCACCGTAAAAGCGATGCCGCACACCTTCATCTCCTCCCGCAGGGGCATGATGTCGTTGGGGAGCGTCTGTGCGATCAGCCCCTCCTCCCGCAGCACATCGTTGACGGCCGCGGTAAAAACCTGCTCATACCGCTCGCACAGCTCCTGCACCGGGATAGGGAAGGGGGTCGGCTCCATGCGGGAAGCGAGCATTGCTTCGTATTTGCTTAAGTCCATACAAATCCTCCTGTGTTTAGAAAGCTCCCACCTCGTGCCAAGATGAGAGCTTTTTCCTTACAAGGCCGACTGGGTGCTGCTGGGGTCGCCGTGGATGGCCATGTCGTACTCATGGCTCCAATCCAGGTCCCGGTAGTCTGCGCCGCGGGGATCAGTCTGAATGAAGGTCTGCAGCTCGTCCAGCATCTCCACCGTCCAGGTGTACATATCCACCTGCGCGCTGGTCCAGCGGTCAGCCGTGATCATCTCAAAGCCGAAGACATCCTTGATCTGGGTCTTTGCACCGTTCTCCACGACCTCAACCACCAACTGCGGCGGAATGAACAGCACGCCGCCGCTGCAGCCGTACACGATATCGCCGGGCAGACACATCGCCGCGTGCTCGCCCTGGCCCATGACCACAGGGCCGTTAAAGCTGATCATGCTGAAATCGCGAAGCGCCGTGGGATCGACACCGCGGTAATACACCTGCGTGTCGATTTTCTGCATCTGCTCAATGTCGCGGATGCCGCCCCAGATGACCGCGCCGCCGGTGTGGGTACGCGTCTTGATGGCGGTGGTCAGGTTCCCGCCCACAAAGGTCCCCTTATAGATTTTGTCATACATGTCGATGACGATGACGTCCCGGTCCACCAGCGTGTCAATGACCCACTGGTTGGGGGTGCCGCTGCGGCCCTCCAGCCGTGCCTGCGCCATGGACGCCTCGTAATAGTCGGGCCGCTTCGGCCCATAGGCAGCCGTGACCGCCCGACCGATCAGCTTGAAGTTGAGCTCGCCGTTTTCCTTGAACTCCGGGTGCAGGGACTTCAACGCCAGAAACTGGTTTTCATAGCCCTTGAGGAAGATGGGCTTCCACAGTTCCTCCAGCGTCATGTTCCGGATGGCGTCCAGGTAGTGATCCGGCACTTTGGGGCGGCCGTCCGGAAAGCGTTCGCCCTTCCACTCCGGGGTCAAAGCGATAATATCGTCAGGATGATTAAAGCGCATCTCTCTTCCCTCCTTACCAGGCTCCGAGAAGACGTGTCAGGACGGGGATATACATGAGCGCAAGCAGAGCGATCACCATCATAAGATAAAAGGGCAGCAGCGCTTTGGCCGTGCGCGTCACGCCCAAGCCCGAGATGGCAGAGCCGATGTAAAGGGATGCTCCGACCGGCGGCGTCAGCGTGCCGATACCGAGATTGAGAATCATCACCACGCCGAACTGAACCAGACTATAATCGAGCGCCTTGAGGATCGGTACCATAATGGGCGTAATGATGATCAGAATCGAGCTGATGGACATGATGCAGCCCAGACCGAGGATCACGCTGTTGATGAGCAGCAGGATCAGGAACTTATTGTCGGTGAGGGACAGAACCGCCGCGGCGATCTTGTTCGGGATGCGCAGATAGGCCACGACCCAGCCGAAGGTATTGGCGATCGCAAGCAGGATCATGATCGTCGAGAGGGTCTTGATGGCGGAGGAGGCGATCTTGTAATACTTGCGCAACGGCACATCGCGATAGATGATAAAGGCGCACAGAAAACTCCACAGCGCAGCGACGGCGGCGGATTCAGTTGCTGTCATGATACCGAAAGAGACACCGCAGAAGATGATGACGATGGTCATCAGCCCGCCGAAAGCGGAAAGAAAGGCCTTTCCCGTGTTTTTGAGGTTGAAGCGATGGCCCGTAGCGTAACCGCGCCGTCGGGCGTAAAAAAAGGAGTATACACCGAGCACCAGGCCGAGAAAGATTCCGGCAGGGAGACCGGCCAGAAAGAGCGCGGCGATCGAGACGTTGCCCGCCGCAACAGCATAGATGACAAGGTTATGGCTCGGAGGGATCAGCATGCCCTGAACCGCCGTGGCGCAGGTCAGACCGGTCGCATAATCCCTGGTAAAGCCCTGGGATTCCATGAGCTTGATCTCGATGGGGCCGAGGGAGGCGATATCCGCCGCAGCGGAGCCGGAAATCCCGCCGAAGAACATGGACGCCAGCACATTGACCATGGCCGCGCCGCCGTGGACCCAGCCGATCAGTTCGTCGGCCAGCTTGATGAGCCGATCTCCGATGCCACCCTGGTTAATCAGCTCCCCGCCCAGGATGAAGAAAGGCACCGCCATAAAAGTAAAGACATTAACACCGCCCACAGTGTATTGGACGATCAGTTGCAGAGGCAGCTTCAGATAGGCATAGGTGGCGATGGCAGCGATGCCCATGGAGACAGCCACGCTGACCCGCATGACGAGCAGAAGAAGGAACACGCCGATCAGAATCATGATGGCAATGGCATCACTACTCATGACGCTCCGCCTCCTTTCCCACTTCTCCGTCATAGTAGCGGGCAAACATCTCGATGCAGAAGATGACGGCGTTTGTAATCATGAACAGCCCGCCCGCCAGCGCGCTGCAGTACTGCAGACCGGTGGGGATGCGAAAGGCTGACAGCTTGGTGCCCCAGGTGAGCTTCACAAGCGGGACCCCGTACACAACCAGCACCAGACCGAACGCAGCGGTGCAGATGCAGCCGAAGAGCTTGAAATACATCAGAGCTTTTTTGGAAACGAAATTGTCGATGACCTCCATTTTGACATGGGAGTCGTCCCGCACTGCCAGGGCGATGCTGAACATGGCAAACCAGACCATGCAAAACAGAGCAAACTGCTCGCTCCACTGGGGTACCTTGTTGAATATGTATCGGCCAAACACCATAATCAGGATAGCAATCGTCTGCGCGGTCAGAAGCACGACACAGAAGAAGTTGATGATTGCGTTGGTGATATCCGAAAACTTCATGACGGCACGATACCAGGCTTTTTGTTGTATCATGTCATTTTTCCCCCTGCTTTTTGTCAGATTGATAAGCTTATGGGGGATACGGACAGTATCCCCCATAAGAAAACGCTATTGGAGGAGATCAGGCGGCATTGCGGATGGAGGCGATTACATCTTCCATTCCGGCGCCGTACTTCTCCCAGACGGGCTGAACTGCTTCCACCCACTTTTCATAGTCGGGCAGCTCGCGGATGACTTTCACGCCCTTTTCCTCAAATTTCACAAGCAGCTCCTCCTGTGTGTCGAGCAGTTTCGGCACATAGTAATCCAGGATCGTGCTCTCCCAGGTCTGCTTCATCAGCGCCTTGGAGTCGTCGCTCAAGCTGTTCCAACGCTTCTCACTGACCATCATGACCGGCAGGTTGAAGGTGTGGTTGTCGAGCGTGAGGGTGTCGATGACCTCGTACAGAACACTGCCGTCAATGGTGCTGATGGAGTTCTCGGCGCCGTCCACAACGCCTGTCTGCAGTGCGGAATAGAGCTCGGACATGGCAACAGCCGTCGCGGAGAAGCCGAGAGCGTTTGCGGTGTCGGTGTCGATCGCAAAGCCCTGCAGGCGCAGCTTCAGGCCCTTGATATCGTCCAGGCAGGTGATGGACTTGCCGCCGGTGGTGAAGTAGCAGCGTCCGCCGTCAGGCAGATAGCCAAAGCCGACCACGCCGGCCACATTGTCCGTTACGTCCTGCAGCAGTTCGTTGCCCACATCGCTGAACAGGGTGTCCACAAAGACCTGATAGCTGGGGAACAAATAAGGGAGGGTCAGAAGGCTCATCTTGCTCGCGCCCATGTCCGACAGGCCTGCAGGCTGCAGGACGGCCAGGTCGAGCGTACCCATCTGGCAGTTCTGGGCCATCTCATTTGTGGTGCCGAGCACACTGCCCGGATAGACCTCCACGCTGAGCTTGCCGTCAGACAGCTCGCTCATGCGGCGGCCCCACTCCACAAAGGTGCTGGCGACCAGAGACCCCTCAGCCGAGGTCGTGCCAAGACGGAAAGTGACCGTGTCGTAGTCAGCGGAGGCTGCAGGTCCGGTTGCGGCAAACGCAAACACCATGATCAGGACCAGAAGCAGGGACAGATACTTTTTCATGTTTATGACTTCCTTTCTTTTCTTGATATATCGTTTTTGCCCGCAATGCGGGATTTTGCACAAAATCTTTTTTGCAATTCTTATTATATAGAGGTATCTTTGTAATATCTTACAAAATATTCTTCTGTTCTTATCTTTTTTTTCGTTTATTTCGAAGCTCTGAAAAATATTTTAAAAATGAAAGGATCGACTTCTGCGCCGACTTGACAAGAGCGTGGTCTGCCTATAAGATACAATCAGGAAGAGGCAGGTTTATGGGGAACAGGAGGTATTATGCTTGTAAGCTCTGACCGGATCGTTGTTCGTTCCGACACGGACAACCATGTGCTGTTTTCCGTCTTTAAGGCGTACTATCCGTATGCGGACAAGGCCGAGGCACGCTATATCCTCCACCACCACCCGGAGCTGGAGATATCCTGTATTTTGGACGGCGCCGGGATCTACCACTGCGCGGGCAACGACTACCCCTTTTCCGCGGGCGACGTGTTTTTCCATCGCAGCAACGACGTCCACTATGCCAAGACCCTGGATACCCCGGGCGGCAAGATCCCGAGTCTGCTGGTCATCCGCTTTGCGCCGCGTTTTATCTGGTCCCCGGGCGGCGAATGGTTCAACAGCAAATACTTGCAGCTCTTTACCCAGCAAAACAGCATCCGTCGGATGATCCCTCACGGGGAGCGCACGGCGCAGATCATCGTGAGTCTGCTCGCAGAGATCTTTGAGGAATGCCGGGGACAGGAGCCGTCCTACGACCTTCTGGTCAAGGCCAAGCTCATGACCATTCTGGCAAATATGGCCCGGTACTACTATCGGGAGCTGGAGGCGGAGGATGCCCCCGGCATCAACCAGCGGCATCTGGAGCAGATGGAGCGCTCCACCAGCTATATCCTGAGCCACCTGGGCGAAGTCCTGACACTGGAGGATCTGGCCAGGGAAGCCTGCATGAGCCGCTCCTACTACAGCACGGTTTTCAAGAGCCTCAACGGTCTGTCTGTCTGGGAGTACATCACCCGCCAGCGGATCGACCTCGCGCAGTATCAGCTGGAAACCACAGATAATTCCGTGCTCCAAATCAGTGAGGCCTGCGGCTTCAACAGCATCGCGAACTTCAACCGCTCTTTCAAAAAACTGACGGGGAAGACGCCTACCGAGTACCGCAAGAGTATCGCCGCGTCATACCGGGACAGGGAGGAGACGCCGTGATCCCGCTCTTTCCGAAATGCCGGGCCCTGTTTGCGCTCGGCGCGGCTGTGGGCGTTCTGTTCGCCGCGGCACTGTGGCGCAGCGGAAGGCCGTGGTTTGCCTGCCTGGGGGTGCTGCTCCTGCTCACGCTTGCGGCCTGTTTATTTGCCTCCGTGCAGGCAGTGCGGATGCACAGCCGTATCCTTGCCTATTGCTATACGCGGCTTCTGCCGAAAGACTTCATCGAAGGCTATACCATCTTGCTGAAGCAGGCGCGCGTGCGCCCGCATATCCGCTTTTCCATGCTCGTCAATCTTGCGAGCGCCTGCACCGCGGCGGGGGACTATACCCAGGCCGGAGAGGCGCTGGATCAGGCCCGGACCCTGCCGGCGGCAAAGCGCCGCAAGGCCCAGGCGATCCTTGCCGGAAAACGCTGCCACCTGTATTGCGCCATGGGCAAGCGGGAAGCGGCGCTGGGGGAGTGGAAAAAGCTGGATACCCTTTCCCGGAGCGGAAGGCTGGTGGAGCCGGACGTTTTAGAGCAGTATCGCGTCAGGATCGCCGTGCTGGACGGAAACGTCACGGCACAGGATGCGGAGTTTATTCGCGAGACAATGAAGACGGCGCGCTCGGAGCTGTTTCGCACAGATATGAAGTTCTTACTCGGCCAGATCTATGCATGCCTGGGAGAGACCGCTTTTGCCCGGGCCTGCCTCTCCGAGGTGGCAGCCTGTGACCGCCAGCTTGCCATCGCCTCTCAGGCGGAAGCCCTGTTAAAGGAAATATAAGGCAACACCGCATAATGCGGCAAGAGCAGATTCCGAGAAAAATTGGGTTCTGATGATGGTAGTTTTTCGCAGGAATACTTTGTGTATTTCAAGAAAAAGTGACGAAATCAGGGCGCAATTTTTCCGGAAGATGCCGCAGGCGTATTGTGCGATGCTGCCATAAGTAAATAAGCAAAACAGACTTTTCCCGCCTGAAACGGAAAAAGTCTGTCGTTTGTCTTTAGAGGGAATCCAGAATGCCCTTGAGGTACCCGATGGCAAAAAGCCGGCCCAGGGCATCATACCCGGCATTCTGAACGGCCTCCCCCACCATCGTGGGAACATGATCGACCCGCACGGGCACATCCAGACCGCAATCACGGTAGAGCCGCATGAGCCGCGGCATGTCCAGGCTTCCGTTGTCGTGGAAGGTCTCCCGAAAGCGGCGTTTGTCGCCCACCGCGTTGCGGAAATGGATGAACAGGATCTTGTCGGCCAGCTTCGGGATGATGTCGTACAGATCCTCACCCATCATGGCGAAGGTGGCCTGGCAGAAGGTCACGCCCAGGTTCTCACTGGGGACGATGTCCCGCACCGCATGGCGAATCGCCTCATAGGAGATCATGATGCGCGACACTTCACCGAGCTTCGGCAGCGGGGGATCGTCCGGGTGCAGAGCCAGGCGGATGCCGTGCTTTTCCGCCTCCGGGAGCACCGCATGCAGGAAGTAGGCGTAATTATCCCAGAGCTGCTCGGCGGAAATGGTCTTGTCCGAGGGCCGATAGTCCTCCAGGTCAAAGGCTGTCACCCTGGCACCGCCGCGCTCGGGATAATCGCTGCGCGTCCTCGTCCAGCCCACGTATGCCATCCAGTTAAAGCAGACCGTGCGGATATCCAGTTCCTCCATGATGGGGAACATGCGCATTACACGCTCGATGCACTCGTCCCGCTTCTCATCGCCGGCCTTGATGTGGTCGTGCAGACAGTTGGGCATGGGCTCGATGATCACGGGCTTGATCCCAAAGTCGACAAAGCGTCGGTAGACCGGGAGCCAATGGCTGCGTTCCGCGGGGTCAAAGCCGGGATCCTCCGGCAGGCGTATGACGCCATGCCGGACGCCCAGCTGCCGACCGATTTCCCAGGTCGCATCCGGTGCAGAGCGATAATAATCCGTCAACAGCATGGTCATACACCCGCGTGGGACAGGAAACCACCGTCCACCGGAACGGTGATGCCCGTGACATAAGCAGCCTTCTCGTCATCCAGCAGCCACTCCACGCAGCCCACCAAGTCCTCCGGGCTGCCGAAGCGCCCGGCCGGGGTCTGGCGCATGACGTTTTTGCCGCGCTCGGTCAGGCCGATCTCAGGACTGCCCAGAATTTTGATGCTGCGGTCGTTGATAAAAAAGCCCGGTGCGACGGCGTTGACGCGAATGCCGGCCGGCGCGAAATAAGTAGCCAGAAACTCCGTCAGGTTCACGATGCCTGCCTTGGCAAGGGCATAGGCGGGCACGCGGGTCAGCGGGCGATAGCTGTTCATGGAGGCGAAATTGATGATGCTGCCTCCACCGTTTTCCGCCATCTGTCTCGCGAAAACACGCACGGGGATCACAGTGCCGATGGTGTTTGTGCGCACCACGCTCTCAAACACCTGCATGTCCAGGTCGAAAAAGCCGATCATGCCCTCGGGCTTATCCTCTGACAGCTCCGCGGGATCGTAATAATAATTCGTCGTGATGGCGCGGTTGTTGTTGCCTCCCGCGCCGTTGATGAGAAAGCGGCAGGGGCCCCATTCCGCGGCGAGCTCGTCTGCGATCTGCTGCATGCAGCCCTCGTCACACACGTCTCCGGTCCGGATCCTGCAGACGCCGCCGACCTCCAGAATCGCCTTTTCCGTTTTCTCCAGTTTCTCGCGGGTGCGGCCGATCAGGGCCACCTTGCAGCCCCATTTGGCCAGTGCGAGGGCGATGACCGAGCACAGGGTCCCGCCGGCTCCGGTCACTACGGCCACTTTACCTTCAAAATTTCTGCTCATATTGGCTTGGCTCCTTTCAAATCGCGATCCGTTTTTTAGCGTTTTCATAACACACGGCCCGAACCAGGCCGGAAAGTGCGGAGAAATCTTCGGGCAGCTCGCCCCGTGCGGCCTTCTCTCCGAGCCATCCGCAGAGAGCGCGGCGGAAATAGTCGTGGCGCAGGAGGGAGAGCAGGCTTCTTGAATCGGTCGTCATACCGATAAAGGTGCTGAGTACGCTGAAGCTTGAAAACACCTCCAACATCTCCCGCATGCCCTGCAGATGATCGCACCACCACCAGGCGGGGCCCTGGGTTACGCCGATGAAGGAACCGCACAGGACCGCCATCACGGCGTTGTCAGCAGGATTGAGGGTGTAGAGGATGGTTTTGGGAAGCCCCGCAGATCCTCGTTCCAAATCGTCCAGCAGCGCCACCAATGCGCGCACATCGACGCCGCCCCCGATACCCGCGAAGCCCCCGGCCGGCCCCACAAGCGTCCTCAAGCGGCTGCTCGTAAAACGCTGTGCGCCGATGTGCAGCTGCATGGTCCAGCCGCGCTTTGCGTACTCCGCCCCCAGGAGCCGGAGCATGGCCGAGCAGAGCGCTTCCTGATCCTCGGCCGGGAGCGTTTCCCCGCCTGCCAGCGCACGGATGCGCTTGTCGGTTTTCCCGTCCTCCGGGACGTATCGAAAGCCTTCATCCAGTGCATGGTCACTGAAACGGCAGTTTGCTGCGTGGAATTCATCCAGCCGGATTCTCAGCACTCGGGTCAGGCTCTCCTGATCCACGATCGCAAGCCCCGTCAGGGAACCGAGCGTATCCAACAGCGCCTTGTCAGGCTTGAGCAGGTCGTCCGCGCGCAGGGAAGGAGCAAGGCTTTCCAGACAGAGAAAGGGCCTCAGATCCTCCGTGATGGCGGCGCAGGGTGCCGCATATTCCACCTTGAAGTGTTTGAAAATCCCCCGGGCTCTGAACTCCGGCTGACGCAATTTCTCATTGGCCTCCTGCCAGATCCGCCTGGCATTGTCCGCGCAGATGGGGTGTGTGATTCCAAAGACCTCCGCCATCTCCGCGCGCGACCAGTCGTACAGCGGGCCGCCCATGAGTCTGGGATAGACCTCACACCAGGCTTTGAATTTTTCATAATGGGAAGCGGATCCCGTGATCAGCGTCTCATCCACACCGCAGATGCGCATGACGCGGTGCTTGTAGGGATCGCTCAGCAGCCAGAGCTCCGCAAGGTTCTCAAACGGACGGTCGGAGGACAGGTCCGCTACGGAGAGATGGTTGTGATAATCCACAAGGGGCAGGTCCCTTGCCGTCTCTTCATAGAGGCGCCGGGCCAACGCGGTCGTCAGCAGATAGTGTGCATTCAACGGTGATCACTCCTTTATTGATCGCAGGATCTTCTCTTCCTGCCGATAGTATAGGCGTGATTCCGTGGCTTTTACAATGCCCATTCCTTACAGAAAACTGCGTTTTCTTTACACTTCGGAGGTGCTCTTATGAAACCCTGCCCTGTTCCGGAGGCGGCCCTGCTTCCTCACATCCGCATGGCCCGGCTGCACGACACCGAAAAAGCCGGGATTCGGGGAAAAACCGCGCTGCGAACGGTGAACAGCTATGAGCTGAGCTTCTATTTGACCGAAGGCGGCAGCCTGTTTCCCGGCGGACAGGAGCGGCCGATCCATCGCTGGGATCTGCGCTTTTCCCGCCCTGGGGAGAAGCTGTGCAGTCTGCCGCCCTATCGCTGCTATACGGTCTTCTTCGATTTTGGGAACACAGACTGTATCAGCAATGAGACGCTCAATCGCATTCCCGCCGTCTTTCCGGGCCGGGAGGAGCTGGAGCAGCTGTTTTGCGATCTGGTGAATGCTTTCGTCAAGCAGGAGCCGGGAGACCATGCACTGGCAAACGGTCTGCTTCTTCAGCTTTTGGCCCACTGTGTCCGCCTGCAAAGTCGGAAGGAGCGGTATCATCCGGCTACACGCCGCTGTATGGCCTATATTCGCGAACATTTGTCTGAAGACCTCAGCCTGGGCCATCTGGGAGAACAGACCGGCTATTCCGCGCTTCACCTCTTGCGGCTCTTTCGCCGGGATACGGGGCAGACACCCCACGACTATACGCAGTCCCTGCGCATGGCGCATGCTCGACAGCTCCTGGCCGAGAGCGATCAGACGATCCAGACCATCGCCCTGGCCTGCGGCTACAGCTCCGAATCATACTTCCAGGCTTTTTTCAAGAGATTCAACAATATGACGCCGGGGGAGTATCGCCGCCGCGCCAGACTGCTCTGATCAGGCAGCTGTTGCCCGGTATGGTTTTTTCCTGCCCTGAAAGAAAGTTCCGCAGATCTATCTCCAGCCGATTGTAAACTGGCCAGCCAATGATTTCGCTGTAACCGTGGAAACACATCAATCCGCTCGACTATCCGATTTACGACAGCTATGCGGACGTCGTTCTGCGGTATTTCAGAAACAGAGATTATTTCGCATCCTTTGCGGACGGCGCGCTTAAGAACAACGTCCATTTCAAAGGCGCACTGATTGATTTCCGAGCGGTCTGCGGCTTGGAGGAATACAATCTGATACTATTTCTTGATTCAATTCTTTAATCAAGAAAGCCGCAGTTCCTGCGG
>CAMHEN010000035.1 GCA_946184165.1 uncultured Clostridia bacterium
AGCGAAATCAATCGAGTCCTCGATTGATTTCGCCATGCGATGATCATTATAAAAACCTTTAAGAAATTAAAGGTTTTTATGAGGTTCTATTATGAAACAAAATATACGGTCATTATGAAAAAGCCCCGCAGAATCCGTTGGGATTCTGCGGGGTCTTAAACTATCCAGCGATTAAACCCCCACGCGCCTTGCACCGCGACACATGAAAGCTCATATCGCACGGGCGTTTTCGCGCATCTGTTTCGGCTGCCGCGCCGGCGGCGGGAAACAGGCGTTTGAATCAATTATTCTCTGTGGAAGCGGAGCTTTCACAGGTAAAGCTTCCGATCTCTCCGGCCGGAATTGCGCCGGGGTGAGTTAAGGTCCTTGACCACGCCAAACGAAACTCGCTTCACTCCGCCGCTTTCTCTTCGGCAGGCTTTTCCTCCTCCGCGGAAGGCTCCTCTGCGGGTTTCTCCTCCGAAGATGGTTCCTCTGCCGCTTTTTCTTCCACAGGGGCGGTCTCCCCTGCCGGCTCGTCGCCGCCCGACATGGAGATCTTCTTCGCGGGGCGCTCGATGGTCTTATCCTCGCGCACCTTCCGGAGCTCCTTCGGCGGCATGGGCATGAACTCCCCGTGCTCGAAGTAGTAGTTGAACTCCTCGGCCTCCATGGTCTCGTGCTCCAGCAGGTATTCCGCAATGGCGCGGAGCTGGTCCGCATGCTCGGTCAGGATACGCTCACAGGTGGCGCTGGCCTCGTCGAAGATCTTCTTGACCTCCTCGTCGATCATGCCGGCGGTCTCCTCGGAATAGCTCTTGGTCTGGCCGAAGTCGCGGCCGATGAAGATGGAGTGGCCGGAGTTGTCATAGGAAATGGGGCCGAGGCGCTCGCTCATGCCGTAGCGCATAACCATGTCGCGGGCGATGGAGCTCGCCTGCTGGATGTCATTGGATGCGCCGGTGGAGATATCGTCCAGGAAGAGCTTCTCCGCCATGCGGCCGCCGAGGGCCATGACGATGTTTTCAAACATCTCGGCCCGGGACTTGAAGTTCTCCAGGTCCTCCTGCGGGCGGAAAAGCGTGAAGCCGCCTGCCCCGCCGCGGGGAATGATGGTGATATAGTGGACGGGGTCCACATGTGTGAGATAGCGCCCGGCGATGGCGTGGCCGGATTCGTGATAGGCGGTAAGACGGCGCGCCTTGTCGCTCATCTTCCGGCTTTTCTTCTCGGGACCCATCTGGACCTTGAGGATGGCTTCGTCGATATCCTCCATGTTGATGAAGCGGTGCTTGCGCCGCACGGCGAGAAGGGCCGCCTCATTCATGAGATTTTCAAGATCGGCGCCCGCAAAGCCCGGGGTGCCTTTGGCGATGGAGTTGAGGTCCACGTCCTCGGCAAGCTGCTTGTCGCGGGAGTGGATCTTCAAAATGGCCTCGCGCCCGCGGATATCGGGCAGGCCCACATAGACCTGGCGGTCGAAGCGGCCGGGGCGCAGGAGGGCGTTGTCCAGAATGTCCGCTCTGTTCGTCGCCGCCATAACGATGACGCCCTCGTTGCTGCCGAAGCCGTCCATCTCCACGAGGAGCTGGTTGAGGGTCTGCTCGCGCTCGTCATGCCCGCCGCCGAGGCCGCTGCCTCTCTGCCGGCCGACCGCGTCGATCTCGTCGATGAAGATGATGGCGGGGGCGGCTTTCTTGGCCTGCTCAAAGAGGTCTCTTACGCGGCCCGCGCCGACGCCCACATAGAGCTCCACAAAGTCGGAGCCGGAGATGGACAGGAACTGCACGCCCGCTTCGCCCGCGACGGCCTTGGCCAACAGCGTCTTGCCGGTGCCCGGAGGGCCGACGAGCAGCACACCCTTGGGGATGCGCGCGCCCATGGCGGTGTAAGCCTTGGGGTCCTTGAGGAAGTCCACGATCTCGCTGAGCTCCTCCTTCTCCTCGTCGCAGCCGGCCACGTCGTTGAAGGTCTTCTTGTTCTTCTCGTCGCTGCCGAGGCGGGTGCGCGCCTTGGAGAATTTGGCGATGCCGCCCGCGCCGCCGCCGGCGGAGCGCATCATATAATACCAGAGGCCCATGGCGCCGCCCATGATAAGCAGGTACGGCAGCATACTCGCCCACCAGGGGACGACAAAGCCCTCGTCATAATCGTACTTTTCCAGCACGCCGGAGGCATACTGCTCCTTGATGAGCTCGTGGAAATCCTCATAAAAGACTCTGAAGCTCATCAGGTCATAGGTCACTTCCTCCGTGGGCGGTTCGCCGCTTTCGGTGCGGATCTGGAGGATGATGGTGCTGCCCTCCGTGGTGAAGGACTTGACCCGTTCGCTCTCGAAGAGGTCTACGAGGTCGGAGTAGTTTTTTAGTTTCTTGGCGTCCGAATTCCCGGTCATGGTGAAGATGACGGCGATCATGATCGCAATGAGCAGGACGTAGAAGCCCAGGTCTCTGGCACGTTTCGGATTCAAATTACAGTCACATCCTTTATCTTGCTGGGGAGAATCTATGGTCAGTTGTAGATTTCGCTTTTCAGGATCCCGATGTAGGGGAGATTGCGGTAGTGCTCGTTATAGTCCAGGCCATAGCCAACCACGAAGGCGTCCGGCACCTCGAAGCAGGAATAGTCGGCGTAGACGTCCGCCTTGCGGCGGGAGGGCTTGTCCATCAGGGTGGCGATGGAGATGGAGGCCGGGCGGCGGTTCATCAGATAGCCCTTGAGGTAGCTGAGCGTCATGCCAGAGTCCAGAATATCCTCCACAATGATGATATGCCGGCCCTCTATATCCTCGGAAAGGTCCTTGTTGATCTTCACGGCGCCGGTGGAGCTGGTGCCGCTGTAGGAGGAGACGGCCATGAAGTCCATGCTGCACTTGATGTCCACATGGCGCATGAGGTCGGCCATGAAAATGAAGCAGCCCTTCAGAACCCCCACGAAGATGGGGTCCTTGTCCCGGTAGTCCTCTGAGATCCGGCGGCCGATCTCGGCCACGCTGGCTTCCAGCTCTTCCTCGCTGATGAGGACCTTTTCAATGTCGTTGAGCATATATTTTCTCCTGTTTTATTATTTAAGATTCCGTGGAACGCGCTGTTTCCACAAAGCGGATTTTCAGCGCCTCGCCGCCGATCCGGGGGCAGGCGCGCTCATCGAGGGCGAGGCCGCGAACGAAAAGCGGCCCTTCGCTGTCGCGCAGGATGAGACAGCCGTTTCGCGCCTCACGGGTGAAGCCGGCCTCCTTGAACAAGGCGCTCACGCTCTTGCGCAGCCCCCGTCCGCAGGGGCGGATGCTGTCGCCGGGACGTCTTCCGGTGCACAGGAGATCGGTAGATACTATCTCATATTTAAGATAAGAAGTCTTGAACAAGTCGTGAATTTCTCCGCGGTAGACCGTGCGCTCTGTCTCCACGAAAAGGCCAAGCTCCGGGATCGAAAGTCTCTCGCCCGGGATCAGGCGGCGCGCGGGAAGGGAGATCTCCCGCCCCGCCTCCAGATACAGTCTGCCCTGCTCGCGCCGGATGGTCCTGCCCGGCAGCTCCAGAACACCGTACTCGCTGCCCCGGGCAAAATCCAGGACAGCCTCGCAGCGCTCCATGGAAAGCCCCGGAAAGAGCTGCCGCACGGCGCGGGAGGCGACAGCGGGGTGCAGGGCGCGGATCGCCTTCAGGGAGATGCTTCCCTCCCGAAGCTCGCCGTCCAAAAAGGCCGCGGCAAGGGAGGAGAGGCAATCCTCATCCCGCCGGGCAAGTCTGGAAGCCCGCGCGCAGGCCTCCGAAAAGCGGGGATTTATCTCCCGCAGAAGCGGCACAACGCGGCGGCGGATCAGATTGCGGGTGTAGTTTTCGCACTCGTTGGTGCTGTCTTCCATGTGGGGGACGGCGTGTTCTTTCAGCCAGGCCTCGATCTCACAGCGCGGCGTGTCCAGAAGCGGCCGCAGAATGGTACCGCGCGCCGCCGGGATACCGGCGATGCCCGCCGTTCCGCTGCCGCGGAGCAGATTAAAAAGGACCGTCTCGGCGTTGTCGTCCCGGTTGTGCGCGGTGAGCAGAAGATCCGCGCCGATGCTTTCCATGGTCTTCAGGAGGAAGCGGTAGCGCAGCTCCCGGGCGGCCTGCTCGATCCCGATGCCATGGGCCCGGGCGTATCCCGGCGCGTCGCCGCAGCCGAGGACAAAGGGGATATCCAGCTCCCGGCACCAGGCTTCCACAAAGGCGGCGTCGCGCAGGGATTCCTCCCCTCGGATACCGTGCTCGAAGTGGGCGGCCGTTACATCCAGCTTCTGCTCCGTCAGCAGGCCGAGCAGACACATGGAGTCCGCCCCGCCGGACACCGCGCACAGGAGCTTTTTCCCCGTGAGGGGCGCAAGGTCAAGCTCAATACTCATCTTCGCGCCGCTTCTCATAGAGGCTGAAGCTGGTGTACTCCGGCAGCCACAGAAGCTCCACGGTGCCGGTCTGGCCCTTGCGGTTTTTCAGGATGATAGCCTCGGCCAGGTTGGGATTCTCGCTCTCCTTGTTATAATACCCATCGCGGTAGAGTCCTATGACCACGTCCGCGTCCTGCTCGATGGCGCCGGATTCGCGCAGGTCGGAGAGCATGGGGCGCTTGTCCTGGCGGGATTCGTTGGCACGCGAGAGCTGCGACAGGCAAATGACGGGGACGTTCAGCTCCTTGGCCATGATTTTGAGCATGCGGCTGATGTCGCTGACCGCCTGGGTGCGGCTCTCGTTTGACCAGGAGTGGCCGCTGCCGGCGGACTGCATGAGCTGCAGATAGTCGATGACCACAAGGCCGAGGTGGGCGACCCTGCGGCACTGGGCATTCATGTCCGAGACCGTAAGGGTGGGGTTGTCGTCGATGCGGATATCCGTCGCGCTCAGGGCCTGGGCGGCGTTGGAGATCTCCCGCCACTGCTGGTCGGTGAGCTGGCCGGTCAGCAGATTCTGGGACGGGACCAGAGCGGCGCGGGAGAGAAGCCTTGTGACAAGCTGCTCGCGCGACATTTCAAGTGAGAAGATCGCGACGGTCTGGTGCTCGTTCATGGCGGCGTGCAGGGCCATGTTGAGGGCGATACTGGTCTTGCCCATGCCGGGGCGGGCCGCGATCAGGATGAGCTCGGACTTGTTGAGGCCGAGGGTCACCCGGTCGAGATCGGGCAGACCCGTGGGCAGACCGGGGATAGCGTTGCCGGAGCTTGCCGCCTCGGAGAGATTGTCGAACACGTTCTGTACAACGGAGGCCACCGGGATGAGGCCGCCCACATTGCGGCCCTGGCGCAGGGCGTAGATCTTCCGCTCTGCAGCCTCAAGCATCGCCTCAGCCTCGCCGCTGCCCTCGTAGACCATGGAGTTGATCTCGTCCGCCGCCTCGCCCAGGCGGCGCAGCAGCGCCCGGTCACGCACAATGGCGGCGTACTCCAGAACGTTTGCGGCGGTAGGCGTGATGCGCATGATCTCCGCGAGGTACTCCTCGCAGTTATCCGTATACACGCCCCGGACCTTCATCTGGCCCAGTACGGTGACCGGGTCGATGGCCATGCTGTAGGAGAACATGGCATAGATGGTCTCATAAATGTCCCGGTTGAGCTGGATATAAAATTCGTCGGGCTTCAGCTTCTCAAGGACTTCCGGTATACAGCGGGAGTCGATGAGCATGGAGCCGATCACCGCCTGCTCTGCGGGGGCGGAGTGGGGCGTCTTTCTGCCCAGCAGTTCATCCATAGTGTTACCTCATGTTAAGTGTGGAGAGTGATGTCATGGAGCGCCTGCGGCACAATTATAAATCATCGCGAACGACGGCATATATAACGGGCGAAGCCCTGCCATAAACGTGCCTGGTCCCTTTAGGGAGCGATTCCTTCACTCCGCTCTCCACTCTTTCAAGTTCGCTCTCTGGCCTGTCGTTACTTGTCCTCGATCACGAGAAGGTTGATGGTGCCGTTGACCTCGTAGCCGAGCTTGGCCTTGACCTGGTAGCTGCCGAAGGTCTTGATAGGGTCGGCCTGGACGATCTTGTTCTTCTCGATCTCAATGCCGAACTGCTCCTTCAGTGCGTCGCTGATCTCCTGGGAGGTGACGGCGCCGAAGAGCTTGCCCGCGCCGCCGGCCCTGGCGCGCACAACAACCTGAACGCCGCTGAGCTTCTTGGCGTTCTCTTCCGCCTGCGCCTTCTCACGGGCGATCTGGGCGGCCTTGGCCTTCTCCTTGAGCTTGAGGGCGTTGATGTTGTCGGTGGTGGCTTCGGCAGCCAGGCCGCGGGGGATGAGATAGTTGCGGGCGTAGCCGATGGAGACCTCCTTCATCTCGCCCTTCTTACCCTGACCCTTCACATCGGTATTGAAAATGACTTTCATATTCTGTATCTCCTTTCGGGGTATAAATCAAATCCGTTTTTGAGGCAGCTCTGCCGCCTCAAAAGCACCTTTAAGCAAGCGAAGCGCGCGCTCGCATCGATCAAGCAAGGCCCGTCCCTCGTGGGCCTTGCGCGATAAATGCGAGTCTCTCGATTGAAAACCGCGTTTTCAATCGACTAAGAAAGATAATCGTCGATCGCACTGCGGACCATTTTGATCGCTTCCCCGGCGGGCGTGTCTGCAAACTGTGCCGCCGCGGCGCTGCGGTTGCCGCCGCCGCCGAGCTTCTCCATGATGACCTGGACGTTGATATCCCCGATGGAGCGGGCGGAGGCGAAGCTGCCGCCTTTGCCGCCGGGCGACACGACGATGGAGGCGTCCACCCCGGAGATATTCAAAAGCTCGTCCGCCGCCTGGGCCACGACAATGCGGTCCTGCGGCTCCTGCGGCACAGCCAGGGCGACGCCGCGGTAGACCTCGGCCTGCTGGAGGATCCTGTATTTTGCGACTGTGTGGGCAAAGTCGGACTGGAACAGACGCTTGACGGCGGTGGTGTCCGCCCCCTCGCTGCGCAGCCAGGAGGCCGCGTCAAAGGTGCGCTCTCCGGTGCGGAGGGTAAAGTTCTTGGTGTCCAGCACGATACCCGCGAGCAGCGCCTCCGCCTCGCAGCGCAGGATATGTTCCACATCCGGCAGCTCCTGCAGAATCTCCGTGACGAGCTCACAGGCGGAGGAGGCGTAGGGCTCCACATAGTTGAGCGCGGCATTCTGGATGTACGTGGCGCCGACGCGGTGGTGGTCGATGACGACCACGCGCTCGCACTGGCTGAGCAGGGCCGTCGCCTCGGTCTGCTCAGGTCTGCTGGTGTCCACCACCACGAGGAGCGTGCCCGGCTCCAGCTTTGCAGGCACCTCCCAGGGGTTGAGGAAGACGTGCTCATATTCGCTCTCGTGCCGGATCCGTTCAAACAGGGCCTGGGTGCTGGAGCTCTGTACATCCAGCACAATGTTCGCGCGCATGCCGCGCAGGCGGGCAATGCTGTACACGCCCACCGCCGCGCCGAGACTGTCCATGTCGCCGCTGCGGTGGCCCATGATGAGCACGTAGGAGGATTCCTGCAGGAGGTTTGAAAAGGCGTTGGCCGTGACGCGGGAGCGCACCTTGGTACGCTTCTCCACCTCCGTGCCGCGCCCGCCGAAAAACTCAAAGTCCACGCGGTTTTTGATGACCGTCTGGTCGCCGCCGCGGGAGAGAGCCAGCTCCACCGCGACGATGGCGGACTGGAGCGTCTCAGCAAAGTTCTCCGCATCGGCGCCGAGGCCGATGCTGATGGTGGCGGCAAGTCCCGCGGGATTGATCACCTCGTGGATCTCATCCGTGATCCTGAACTTTCCTTCCTTGAGGCGTTCCAGATCCCGGTGTTCCATGAGAAGCAGGTAGCGGTCCCGGTCAAAGCGGCGCAGGATGCCGTTGAAATCCGCACTCCAGCGGTTGAGGCGGTCCTCCACCGCGTCACGCAGATCGTTTTTTACGCGCTCCGTCTCGTTCTTGGTAAGCTCGTCCAGGTTGTCGATGATCACGATGCCGGCGACAGGGCGGCTGTTCTCGTACTCGAGTCGGATATCGTCGTACTCGGTCACATCCACCCAATAGGTAATGCCCATAAAAAGACCGCTCGTGTTCCCCTGCTCCTGGTCGGAGCGGATGAGCGTGCCGTGGATCTGGTACTTGCGCCCGCCGATCTCAAGCAGCGTGGGATAGCGGGTCTTCCCCTCCAGAAGCCAGCCGCCGCTGAAACGGGGCACCAGGTCGGTGATGGCAGCGTCGAGCTTCGTGCCGGTCTCTCCGCAGAGATGAAAGAACTGCTCATTGCCCCAGATGATTTTGGAATCCTCCAGCTTGAAGATCACGATCGGCAGCGGGAAGTTGATGAGTGTGTTGCCCTTGGCGCTCTCACTCTCATACACGCAGTTCTCCACATAGGCGATCAGCGCCTTCTCCCGCCGGCGATGCAGGATGAGGTTCCAGATCCAGAGCAGGACCAGCGCGCCGCCGATGCCTGCGGCCAGCTCAACCTGCTGAAGATATGCGGCGGCTGCCGCCGCAAGCAGCAGCAGAAAATACGGCAGTCTGCCCGGCGCGGACAGTTGCTGCAGCTTTTTCTTCACGCGTACACCCCCTCCAAAGTCAGATTGTTATCCGATTTCTCAATGTTATAATAATTCAGTAGTATATTATACCAAAATTCCCGGCGCTTTACAATCATAAAATACGCCCGTTCCGCAATAATACGAACAGAACTACCAAACGATTTGTGAAAGCCGCGGGTTATCCGGCTGGAGGCGGCATTTTGCATTCGGCAGGAGAAGGAGCGGAAGGGAAATGAAAGCAGTGATCCTGGCGGGCGGACTGGGTACGAGGCTGCGGCCGGTGACGGGAGAACACCCCAAACCCATGGTGCCGCTGCTCGGGCGGCCGATGATGGAGCATATCGTGGATCTGCTGCGCGACTGCGGCTATACCCGGATCTGCGCGGCGCTGCACTACAGAGCCGGGGAGATCATGGCCCATTTCGGCGATGGGCGGCGCTTCGGCGTGGAGCTGGAATACCGCATTGAAACGGAGAATCTCGGCACGGCGGGGAGTGTCAAGAATTGCCGGGACTTTTATGGGGATGAGGACTTCCTCGTCATCTCCGGCGACGCCGCCTGCGATTACTCTCTCGATCGGCTCATGCAGGCCCACCGGGACAGCGGCGCTGTCGCCACCATTGCCCTCAGCTCACAGCGGGTCCCGCTGCGCTACGGTCTCGCGGTTACAGATCCGGACGGTCGCATCCGCACCTTTATTGAGAAGCCTGAATGGCCCCGGGTGGTGACGGACCATGTGAACACGGGCATCTATGTGCTCTCTCCGCGGGCCATGGAGGCGGTGCCGGAGGGGCCCTTCGACTTTGGCAGCGATCTCTTCCCCAAACTCCTGCAGGCGGGGAAGCCCCTGTACGGCCTCGTGATGGACGGCTATTGGGCCGATATCGGCACGCCCCAGGACTACTACCGCTGCTGTGCCGACGCGCTGGATGGGAAGCTGCGCCTCACGCCCGGGGAGGCTTTCCGCACCGAGGAGCCCAGGGCGCCGGAGGAACAACGCGAGGAGGGCTGCATCGTCTGCTGTGACTGCGAGGATCGCGCACGGCTCATGGGTACCCTGTCGGAGCTGATGCTGGACATGGGCGCAGCGTATGACGACGGCATCCGCCTCAAGGGCAGGGATTACGAGCTGCACATCAGCCCCAGCGCGGTCCGCTCCTCGGTGCGCATCGCGGTCAAATCCCCGGATCCGGAGTTCGCCCGTTCCCTCTGCCTCTCCGCCCGTGAGGTGGTGGAAAAGCTGGGGATGTGAGCATAAGCGCCGCCGGACGGGCATATGCTCTTTGTGAAGGAGGTGAGCGCATGGCTTATGAACAGACGCCGAGGAGCGTCCAGAAGCAGCAGCTTCTGAGTATGGAGAATCGGGAAAAGCTCAGCCTGACAGGAGTTACCGACGTGAGCGGCTTTGACGAGAATCTCATCGTGCTGGTAACCGGACTCGGGCCGCTCGCGGTGCGGGGCGAGGAGCTGCACATCGACAGGATCGATCTGAACGCCGGGCAGCTTGAGGTGCGCGGAAAGATCCGGGAGCTGAGCTACGAGGAGCCGGCGCGGGAGGGCGGCCTCTGGTCGCGGCTCTTCGGCTGAATGGCGCTTAGCATCCGCGCGCAGGCCCTGTCGCTGCTGCTGGCCTGCGCCCTCGGCGCGGCGCTGGGGCTTACATACGATTTCTTTCGTGCCCTGCGGCGGCGGCGTTCGGATACGCCTTGGGACCTGCTGTTCTGTGCTCTCGCGGCGCTTGCCGCCTTTCTTTTTGCCATGCATGCCGAAAATGGCGTCTTCGGCACATGCGAGCTGGGGCTTGCGCTGCTGGGACTGCTGCTGTATAACCATCTGCTCAGCCCGCTCTGTCTCCCGGCGTTTGGATCATGGCTCGATCAATTTGGAGCTTTATGGATAATTACTCAAAATTTCATAAAAAAAGTGGGCTGCACTGCAAAAAAACTCTTTTCAAATGAGGAAAAATAAGCTATGATGTGGAAGTATTCCATCCGGGAGCGCAGTCGGACGGCGGCGCTCTGGTGCGGGTAAACAGACCATGGACACGAAAGAGACGCTGATTCGAATCGTCCTGTCGGCGCTGCTGCTGTATGCGGCGGTGTGCCTTGCTCTGTCGGGGCGCGAGCTCCACACGGCAGAGGCTGCCGGGGCGCGGCTCCGGGCAGAGCTCGAGATGATCGAGCGGGAAAACCTTGCGATGGTTCGAAAGCTGGAGCAGGGCTGGAGCGCGGAAGAGCTGGAGGCGCTCGCGCGGGAGAGGCTGGGCCTCGTCCTGCCGGGGGACAGGATCTTCCGCTTTGCCCAGGCGCCGGAGAGCGGGTCCGGATAAAGCTGCTGCGGCCGCCTGCGAAACACTGTTTCGCAGGAATACAGATAGCCGATTGCGATAGTTTTTGATACGAACCCCGGAGGGAATCAAAACCGTTTTTGAGGGAGCTTTGCTTCTTCACCCCCGCTGAGCCGAGCTTTGCGAGGCCTCGCACCGACCAAACACGGCGTGTCACAGTCCGCCGTGTGCGATAAGCGCGAGTTTTCGATTGCGAAACCGGAGTTTCACAATCGACTAATATAGAGAGAGGTAGACCCATGGAGGAACACATTGGCGAAATTCTGGAAGGGAAGGTTACCGGTATCACGAAGTTCGGGGCTTTTGTCGCCCTCCCCGGCGGCAAGAGCGGGCTGGTCCACATTTCCGAGGTGGCCAACGCCTTCGTCAGCGATGTGAGTGAGCATGTGCAGATCGGCCAGACCGTGAAGGTCATGCTGCTCAGCATAACGCCGGAGGGAAAAATCAACCTCTCCATCAAGCGCGCCCTGGCCCCCGCACAGCCAAAGCATGATGCGCCGCGTGAGAGGCGCCCTGAATCACGCCCCGCGCCGCGGCAGGACCGGGCTGTGCCCGCCGCAGCCGAGACCAGCGGCAACCAGGATTTTGAGGACAGGCTCAAGAAATTCATGCAGGAGTCGGACAGCCGCATTGCGGACAGCCGTATGTATGCCGACCACAGGCAGCGCCGCCGCAACCGTTGAAACATACCCGTTTTAAAAACATATTCGGTGAATTCGCCTCTGACGAATTCACCGAATTTCCTGTTTTCGGAGAAGTTATGACCGTCGGTACAGCGTGTAGCCGCAGCGGCAGTTGATGTGGATCTTGCCCTTGTGCCTCGGGACGCGCAGCCAGCGTCCGCAGCTGGGGCATTTGAAATACTTGTACTCCCGGCGGCTTGCGAAGCGGTCCTTGAAGGCCTCCCAGGCGTGTTTCTTCTTATCAATCCAGCGCAGAAGAAGCAGGTTTTCCGTCTCCCGCAGCGGGAGGTTTCTGGAGAAGGCCCGCACGAAGGCGAACACCACCGACATCAGAGCAAGCGGCAGCAGCAGAGATCCCGGCGCCCCGCCGAGCACAAGCGCAAGCATGAAGAGTGCGATCCCCAGCCAGAACAGGAGCTTGGACAGCTCATCCATCCCCTGCCGCCCGGCAAATATCTGACGCAGCTTCTCTTTCATCGTGAGCCTCCCGGAAGTGTATTTGCCCTGCGGGCTGATTCATCAGCCCATAGTCTTATGGCCCGTGCAAGAAATAAGGGTTCGGGTCGATCTGGGGATCGACCCCTACGGAGTTATATTTTAAAAAGTGGCAGCGGCCCTGTCAAGAGCGTTGGGGAAATGTTTACAGATCGGAAATAAGGCAAATCCAATCCGTCCGCGAAGCGAACCCCATAACATCACACGCCAGGCTCCACACGCAAAAAAGACGATGCAAAAAGCATCGTCTTTTTTGATCAGTGCTTGTGGTCGCTGCCCTTGTCGCCCACGCCGAAATGGAGTTCCTTCATGCCCTCCACCTCATCGCAGATATCCTTGAGCGCGCACACGGAGCAGTCCGTGGGCAAACCCTCGAAGATGTGGGTGAGGGTGCCGGTCACGTCGGCGGACTTCTTGGCGAGCGCCTTGAAGGCGGCGTAGTCGGCGGCGGGGTCGGTGAGGAAAATCACGGTGGCGCTGATGACATTCGGGTCCTGCTTGTAGGCCTGGATATAGTTCATGCCGAGAGCCTTGAAGCTGATGCCCCTGCGGATAGCGTCACGGCTGACGCGGACCTGCTCCCGGTAGCTCTCCGGGGAGATGCGCACCATGTAGCCCTGGGGGTAGACATGGTATTTTGCAAACTCGATATCCCGGAGCGTGCGGTAGACGGCCTCGTCCTCATCCTCGAGAACGCCGATGCGCAGCAGAACGATGCGGGCGAAGTCGCAGTCGCTCTTGATCTCCTTGAGGTCCTTGCCGCAGAGGATGACCTGGTCCTTGCCGCCGAGCTCCGCGTTGGAGGTGAAGAGCACGAAGTTCGCCGAGCCCTTGCCGGAAGCGCCGAGCTCATAGGCCGCGTCCTTCTGCAATACCAGCTCGCTCGCGCTGTTGCTGGCCCAGGCGGCCTTGGGGTCGTATTCCCAGACCTTTGCGGGAAGTCCGTCCACCAGTGCGCGGGTCTCCTTGATCAGGGAATTGTAAAGCTCCATAGATTAGAATACCTGGTCGACTTTCTTGCGGTCAAAGATGAGATTGACCTGTTTGTAGGCCCAGCCCAGCAGCTTCTGGTCGAGATTCCAGAAGTAGACGACAAACAGAACGCCTACTACACCCACGAGGATGAGCACGATCTTCTTGAGTATATCAAAGATTTTGCACATATGTCTTATATGCTCCTTTCCTTAACTGGCGGGGCAGCTTACTTCTTGGCGAGGCCCTTCTGGCGGGCATACTCGGCAGCGCCCAGAGCGCCCATGAGCTGGGGGTCGGTCTTGAGGTTCACGACCTTGAGCTTCAGCACGTGCTCAATGGCGTCCTTCAGGCCGTCGTTCTTGGCGCAGCCGCCGGTCAGCGTGATGCTGTCGGTGGCGCCGGCCTTCTTCGCCATCACGAAGCAGCGCTTCGCAACCGCCATCTCAATGCCCGCCGCGATCTCATCGGTGGCCTTGCCTTCGCCCACCAGGGTGATGACCTCAGACTCGGCAAACACGGTGCACTGTGCGGTGATGGGGATCACGTTCTTCGCAGTCAGGGACAGCTTGGAGAACTCCGGCAGGCTCAGCTCGAAGGAGCGGGCCATGGCCTCGAAGAAGCGCCCGGTACCGGCGGCGCACTTGTCGTTCATGGCAAAGTTCTTTACAGTGCCGTCCGTGTCCACGCTGATGCCCTTGACGTCCTGGCCGCCGATGTCGATGATCGCCTTGACAGAGGGATCGGTCACGTGCACGCCCATGGCGTGGCAGGAGATCTCAGAGATGTTCTCGTCCGCAAAGGGGACCTTGTTGCGGCCGTACCCGGTGCCGATGAGGTACTCCAGCTCCTTGCTGCTCTTCAGGCCGGCCTTCTCGCAGACCTCGGCCATCGCCGCGATCGCGCTCTGCTCGGAATTGATCTTGCTCTTGATGGTGGTGTCGGCAATCATCTTGCCGTTCTCGTCCAGAATGACCGCCTTCGTGTATGTGGAACCAACGTCACAACCGCCGAAATATTTCATTTATCATTATCTCCTTGTATGTTTTTGTTGCCCTGCGGGGGAGTTCAGAGGGACGCTCCCCTCTGATTTCATCGCCCGCAGGCGATGAAAAGATTCAAATCGTTTTTCCCGGGGGCGTTAAGTGAGCGTCCAAATCTTTGATTTGGCTAATGCGAACTTATGCCTGTGGCAGTGCCTCGGGAAAAACTCTTCTCGGCCTGCAAGTGTGCGAGCTTTGCGAGTGCGCGCAGCAGGCTGCAAGCCCCTAAAATGAACGGCAAAGCCGTTCATTTTACATGCATACTTCGTCCTCGAACTCGACGAGGGAGGGATCGACCGGCTCGGCCTTCATGACCGTGCGCATGTACTCGTTGACCTTGTCGCGCATGGTGCGGCGGGAGACGGTGCGCGGGTCCATCAGATCGTGCTCGATCCAGATGAGATCGTAGCCGCGCGCTCTGCCCTGCTCGTCCAGGATGCCCTGGACCGTCGCCATGTTCTTGCAGGCCACGTTCTGGTACATGATGACGAGCTTGGCGTTCCAGGCTTCGCACTGGGCCCAGCATTCGTCGACGACGTTCTGGTAGCCGCCGTTGGTGTGACGGCGCATGACCATACGCTCGTACAGGCGGGCGAGGTCACGCAGTGCCTCTTCCTTGTCCTCGGTCTCGAGGTGCTTGGTGAAGTTGAGGGATTCCATCTCGACCAGCACGTCGATGCCCCAGCAGTTGGCAAGCCAGTTGGAGAAGTTCGCGTAGTAGTGGGCCGGGCAGGACCAGACGATGGCGCGGTGCTTCATCTTGCGCTCGGGCCATGCGGTCTCGCCGTTCTCGTAAGCCTTCATGAGCATCTTGTCGACCTTCTGCATGGAGGGGAGAACGCGCGGGTCGATGCCGCCGTCCATCTCGTAGTTCCACTTGCGGAACAGCTCATAGCTCGGGCCGATGAGCTGCGGGCGGGAGGATTTGTTGATCTCCCACTTGTTGAGCTCAAGGTCGGTCTCCTGGTTGAAGCGCTTCATGCAGGTGAAGTAGGCGTCCCAGGACCACTTGGCGCCGGTGCGCTCCTCGATCCACTTGATGCAGGCCTTGATATCCTCGGCGCCCATCTGCACGGTCTCCTCATCCAGGTAACGGACGGGGAAACAGAGGTGGAACACGGGGATATTCGGGAAGCGGCGGGAGAAGTAGGAAGAGGCCATGGTGGAGCCGTCGCAGGGCATGGAGCTGGAGATAAAGCCGGAGCCCATGTCGGGCAGGGCGTTGATAACGAGAGCGCCGCACTCGGAGGAGGGCACGGGGCAGGTGTCGGCGGGCAGACCGTAGGACTCCACCGCGTCGATGTAGGGGATGCAGACGAGCTGGTCGATCTCGGAGACGAGGAACATGGGCAGAAGCTGGTGCGGGATGCCGCAGAGATCGGGGAAGCCCGCCATGATCTGGCCCATGGTCATCTCGTCGAAGGTGACCATCATGCGGTTGAGCTCGTCGCTGTTGCCGTTTTTGCGGTCGGCCTTGTTCAGGAGCACCAGGTTCTCCGCCACATAGCGGAAGATCTGATAGGTGAGCTCATGGCTCATGCGGAGGTTCGAGCCGCGAAGCCCCAGGATGTTCTTGTCCATGAAGCCGTGGCAGCAGAAGTAGGAGATCATCCAGCGGTACCACAGCGCGCTGTTCATGGCGGGGATCAGGTCCTTGGAGAAGGTCATGAGGAGCATGCCCCACATCTTGGCCCACTCATAGAAGTCATAGGCGGTGTCCTTCACGCCGCGCCACTCGCGGCGGACGGTGGCCATGGCGCCCTTGCGGTAGAGGCGGCCGAGGCTGCGCTCGCCGTTGACGACGCGGTCCCATTTCTCCGCGTTGTCGAGCGCCATAAAGTCGGCATACTCGCCCTTGGCGCGCTCCCAGTCGGCCTTGCAGTCGTTGATGCGGTCCTGACCGAACTGTTTCCAATCGGTCGCTTTCAGAAGATCCCAGGCGATGCCGAGAAACTCGGCGGCATTTTCGCCCTGCTTCTTCCAGTCTATGTTGTCTTTGGCCTTCCAGAATCGCGGATTCGGGTAGACCAGCTTTTCCTTTTTAGCCATTCTTCTGTGCCTCCTTGTGGATACGTTTGATTTCAAGCGACTCTACGAAGGCCTGTACGCGGGTGCGGAGCTGGCCGGAGTTGCCGTTGTTGTACAGCCTGTCGATGGACAGGACGGGCCAGCCGTACTCGTCGTGCATGATGTGGGAGACCAGGGCGCGCTCAAAGCCCCAGTAGTCGCAGTACTTCATCTGCTCGTAGATGATGCCCTCGGCCTTGTACTCCTTGGCAAGGCGGTCCGCGGTCTCACGGCGCTGCAGGACCTTCTCGTCGGCGATGTAGCGGGCGCACTCGGAGTGCTGCATGACGTGCAGGCAGATCTGGGGCAGGGCGGGCTCGTCGTCCTTGAGCTCGATGATCTCACGGCCGGGCGTAGAGCCGAAGCAGTAGCGGTCGGACACCACCAGGGCGCCGCAGCCCTCGATGAGCTGGGTGAGCTTGGGGTCGTCGATCTCGGAGCCGACGATGGCGACTCTCGCGCGGAAGGGGCTGACAGGGTCGGGCTCGCGGGTCTTGAGCTCCTCGAGCGTCTCGCGCAGATAGGGCAGGATGAGCTTCTTCGGACACGTGAAGGAGACAAGGTTCAGCACGTGGTACTCATAGCCCGTGATGACGGGGTTCATGGCCTTGCGCATCTGGCCGATCTCGGTCAGGATGGCGCAGACCTCGTTATGCTCGGCCACGGCCTTGCGGATGGACTCCTCGGAGATGTCCACGCCGAATTTCTCGTGGAGCTGATCGAGCACATGGATCTGCATCTGCTTGACATAGGAGTCGAGGGTGTAGTCGGTGACCTTGAAGGGGATGTCGCAGTGGGTGACAAAGAAGTTGGGCTTTTCGTTGACCTTGAGGATCTCGAAGTGCTCCATGGCGCGGTTCATCATCGAGCAGGCGTCCACGCCG
>CAMHEN010000036.1 GCA_946184165.1 uncultured Clostridia bacterium
CCTGGATCGCCGATTCGCCAAGGAAATTCTGAACAGCATTGGGGCAAAGCAGGCCGCAACGGATCGCGACCGCGCCGCCATCGCCATTTCCTATCATGGACTAAGCCTGACCGATGTGTACTGGATCAAGTTCAACCGCGAGAACGTCAGTTTTGCCGACCTCAGTCTTTTCCGGCATTCCCTGTCCGGGGCCTTCGCCGACGTCAGTCTGAACGGCCGGTCACTTACCGTTCAGAACGCGGAGCTGCTGAAGCCCAACGACGCGGCCGGGGACATCGGGACCCAGGGCGTCGCGCCGAAGGCCTGGATCCGTGAGAACGGAACGTTTTATCTTCTGAAGAACGGCGATGAGCGCGACGTAAAGGCCGAGCTGCTGGCCTCGAAGATCGCGCGCTGTTTCCGGGCCGAGAGTGTGGCCTATGAGCCGTCCACCTTTGAGGGCAAGCCGGTTTCCCGGAGCCGCATCATCACTTCCGAGGATGCAAGCCTCGTCTCCATGGAGGCGGTGGACGTGTACTGCGTCAATCACGGGCTGGATCGGGACGCCTTTGTGCTGAAGAAGGACGCTTACGCCTACCACATGATGAACCTGATCGACTATTTGGTTGGCAACACCGACCGGCATTGGGGCAACTGGGGCTTCCTTGTCAGCAACGACACGAATAAGCTGAAGAAGCTCTACCCGCTGATGGACTTCAACAAGTCCTTCCTGGCCTATGACACGATCGACGGTGCCCGCTGCCAGACAAGCAGCCGTAAGCTCTCCCAGCGTGAGGCCGCGCTCGAGGCCGTGCGTGCTGTGGGTCTGAACCAGATCACCGAGGTCAACCCGGAATGGTTTGAAGATCAGGCCACACGGGATATGTTCTTCCGGCGGCTTGACACAGTAAAGAATGCCGATTCGGCAGAAACCCTATAAAGACAGGCACCTGGGAAACCACTGATTGCGGCTCCCAGGTGCCTTTTTGCATGGTATGAATTAGATTTCCTTCATCGGCCCGTCTGTGAGAACGTCCATCATGATCTTCGCACCGAGCTTGAACGCGAAGCAAAAGGTCTCGCAATCCGTGAGGACGGTGACCTCGCGCTGGGCGTCCATGAAGTCCTCAAAGAGTTCCTTCTCTTCCTCATTGAGTTTATCCGTCAGCATGTCACCAACTTTTACAAGCTCATCCAGAGCTTCGGCGTACTGGCTGTTCTTCTGAAAGTATCGCTCGCTGGGGCGGACGTCGCCGACATAAAGATCTTCAAGTATCTGCATTTCTGCACCCCCTCACACATAGATGAGCTCGTGCAGCACGATCTCTTCCGCCCGGTTCCAGATGCTGTTCATGCGCCGCACCCACTCCATCTGATCGTCGGCCTTCAGCCCCTCGGTGACGTTCTCTTGCTCTGCCATCTGCATGGTAATCAGCTCAAAACGCTCCTCGCAGTCTTTTTCGATCTGAGTCAGATGCTCGTCCAGCTTACCGGTGAGAAGCCAGCTGGAATACAATGCCCGGTGGTGTTCACGGAGAAAGTGCTTCCGCAGCAGTCCCCACTTGCCAAGCGGCTCACGGTCTGCTATGCTCAGATCAGGAATGAGATGGTCCTCCACCAAAGTGTAGGTTCCGCCGTTCTTTTCAAAGTCGTTTTGTATCATACATATCCTCCTGTTTTGGCAGCCCTTACCCGGCCCTTGCCTGATTTTTTGCACCTGAATCCATTGGATAGAACATCACGGAAAAGTTGCGACAATAGACTATTTCATATGATTTGGACTACTTTTTGCACATGAGAAGTTCGGTCCGGCTCTTCGAATCCTTCTCCCGCTTCCATAATAGAAAGCTCTTTTGTCTGCCAAGGCAAAAGAGCTTTCTTGTTTTCATCGACATCGTATAGTATAATCATCCCTGTAAAGCGAAGTTTGGTGAGGCACATATGGAAAAAGCAACAAGAGAAAAACCGGCCAAGGTTGCAAAGGATATGGCGCAGGCTCCGTTTCACGGGGATGTTGATGGGATGGCGTCCAATCTTGCGCCGATTGTGCGATTGTTTCCGACATGGAATCTCGAGGAAGCTGACGGGTTATGGTGTGCGGCATTTGTCTACTATTGCTGCTCAGCAGCGGGGTTCGGGATCCCGTACAGACCTGAGGAATGTAAAACCTGTCACCTGGCAGCATGCTTTGGCTGGGAGGAGTTTGCCATAGGCGATCGGCGGATTGAATACCATAAAGGGCCGAAAGGTTTTGTTCCGGAAGCGGGAGACATCGTACTCTATGACAGGATATTTGAGAACAAAGAGCACGACCATATAGGGATCGTCCTTGAGAAACGGGAGCATACGATCCTTTCTGCAGAAGGAAATGTAAACAATATTTCCGGCGTTATCGAGCGATTTATCGACGATCACATTCGTGCGTATATACGAATTCCGGATGGGTATCGGTATGGAGAAGGGTAACACATTCCCGTTTGTCGGGGTGAACGTGTACTTACATACTTGCCTTGATCCTGTACCTTTTGTGCGTACCATGGCATGTGTGAAGCAAAAATCACCGTTTCCCCTGTAGTTTCAACGAAAAGGCGCTCCTATCGAAGCTCCGGTTGATTTTAGCACGTGATGATCATTTTAGTGTTAAGATTTGCGTGATGGAGGTGAGCGGAAATGAAAAAGCTGTGGCTCGTCACCGGCGCAACAGGGCACGTCGGAACGATACTCGTATCTGTTCTTCAGCAGCGGGGTGAGCATGTCCGTATCCTGGTACGTCCGGGCAGCGGCGTCACTGCCCATACAAATGTCGAGATCTGCCAGGGTGATATACGGAACAGAGAATCGCTCATACCTTTCTTTGAACGGGGCGATTACGACTATGTTTCTCTGGTTCACTGTGCTGCTCTGATCACCATCGCGTCAAAGCACAATCCGGAGGTCTGGAACATCAATGTCCATGGCACGAACAACGTGATGAGTCTGGCCCGGGATACCGGAGTCGATCGCGTCGTTTACGTGAGTTCCGTTCATGCCATTCCGGAGAAGCCGGCTAACGAAACGATTACAGAAGTCAGCAGTTTTTCTCCCGATCTGGTTCATGGCCAGTACGCGAAATCCAAAGCGGCCGCCGCGCAAATCGTTATGGATTACGCAAAAGCGGGACTGAATGTGAGCATTGTCCATCCTTCCGGAATCATCGGCCCCGGAGATACTCAGTCACGGAATCATATGATCCGTACCATTCGAGCGATATCGGAGGGAAAAATATCTGTCGGCTTGCAGGGCGGATACGATTTTGTCGATTCGAGAGATGTTGCAGCCGGTATTATCGGCTGTGAGGAAAAAGGCCGCCCGGGAGAGTGCTATATTCTGAACGGCCACTATATCAGCGTGCTGGAACTGGTCAACACCGTTCGCAGGCTCCAGGGAAAGAAAACAACGAGGCTCGAAGCTCCGCATGCCGCAGCGAAGCTGATTGCCCCGGCCGCCGAGTGGTTTTCCCGTGTGTTCACCAGGGAAGCTCCACTGCTTACTCCCTATTCTGTTTATACGCTGCACACGAACGGACGCTTCTCCCACGAGAAGGCCACCCGCGAATTTGATTACCGCCCGCGCCCCATGGAAGAATCTATCCGCGATTCTTTCCAGGATGGATTATAGATTTAACTCTTAGACATCTTAAAGGCAGATTCCCTTCTCTGGACGCCGTTCGGTGCAGCGCAGACAGAAAGCAGCTTGTCCGTTTCGGACAGACTGCTTTTTTCCCTTGTCGGGTTTCAAGCCTTATGCGCTTTTCCCGGCAAGCAGCGCCGGTTCTCCCGGCGGGCTGCGCCGCGGGTGTTGACGCCGATCCCGCACGCCGGCAGAGAAGCGGAATTTGGAGTTGCTGAAACGGCGCTATTCTGGTAAAATCAAAACAGAGTGCAAACGCTGTGTTTTGCGCCCGGATCATGCTGCATGACAGGGAGGATCGTATGAAAGAGAATATCAGCGGCAGGAAGCCGAGCTACGGCTTTTTCAGCAGAGTCATGTACGGAATCGGCGAATTCTTCGGAGGCGGATGCTTCGTCATCATCAACTCATTCTTTGCTGTCTTCCTGACGAAAGCGCTGGGCATGCCCACCGCGCTGGCCGGGACCATCCCCATGGTGGGTAAGATCTGGGACGCGATCACGGACCCCATCATGGGCAACATCACGGACCGCACGAGCTCCGGGCTGGGGCCGAAACGCCTCTACATCCTGATCGGCAGCATCGTCTCTGCCGTGACCTTTGTGATGATGTGGCTGCGCGTATCTACGCCGTCCGTCACCGTGATGTATCTGTTTTACATTCTGATGTACTGCCTTTTCAGCACCGGCTTCACGATCTTTTCCGTCCCCTACAACGGCCTGCTGCCCGACATGATGGACGACTATACGATGCGCTCGAAGTTTTCCAACATGCGCATGGTGTGGTCGACGCTGGGCGCCATGGTCTGCGGGATCGTCCCCACGTTCATGATCAAGGACAACCTGAACCCCGCATCCTATCTGCGCTGCGCCCTGCTGTTCGGCGTGCTGTTTTTCCTCACCTCCATCGCGGTCTTTTTCGGCACCTGGGAAAAGCAGAAGCCGCCCGTCAGGACCACGATGAAGGAGAGCTTTCCACAGGCTGTCAGCGTGTTCAAAAACCGCTCTTTCCGCCTCTTCCTCGGCCTGTATCTGTTTGGGCAGTGCGGGATGGATTTCATCTCCGGCATGGCTGTTTACTATGTGGATGACGTTCTGAACGCCTATCAGAACGGGTATTTTACTTACGTGATGGCGGCCCTCATGATTTCGCAGCTTCTCGGCATGGCCGTGTTCGGACCCATCATGAGCCGCACCTCCAAGAAGCAGGCGATCATGATCGGCGCGCCGGCCCGTCTGATCGGCATCCTGGGGCTGTACCTCTTCTCCCACGAGGGGGCGAGTCTGGTTCCCATCCTCTGCCTGACGGCGCTGGTGGGCTTCGGCAACGCCGGCTCTCTCACGGGCATCTTTGCCGTGATGGCGGACATGACCGACGTGGACGAGCTTATCACCTCCGTGCGCAGACCCGGTGTGGTCTCCAGCATGGCGACCTTTATCCGGAAGGTCTCCTCCGGTCTGTCTGCGGCGCTGATCGGCTTCCTGCTGGCTGCCGTCGGATATGACGAAGTGCTGGCGAGCTCCGGCATCCGGCAGTCCGCCTTCACCCAGAGGGGGATCGCGCTGATCTTCATTCTCGCCCCGGGCATCCTGACCCTTCTGCTGATCGTGGTGAACATCTTCTTCCCCATTACTGGGAAGGAGTTCGACATCGTCCAGAAGGATATTGCAAGGCGAAAGGGCGCGGAGAAGAGCGCTGCAACGGCGGAGGAAAAAGCGGCGCTTCTGAAGGTGACCGGCTTCTCCTACGAGGCGCTCTGGAATCCGAAAAACGCAAGCCTCGGAAAGTAGTCGGCAGGAGATAAAAACGCAGGATTCGACAAGTCTCGAATCCTGCGTTTTCTGTTGTATGCGCCCTCGTTCATGAACAGGCACGCCGCTTCCGTCTGTACCGTCAGCGCCTCAGATACCTTGAGGAGACGGGGAAGTTGAAATAGGTGTCGGGATACGGCTCCTCCTTCAGGGAGAAGTGCCACCACTCGCAGTCGATGGGCTGGAAGCCGCTGCGGACCATGGCGTGCTGCAGGAGCATCCGGTTTTCATACTGCTCCTCCGTGATCTCCCGGCAGTCCGGATGGGACACCTCGCTGAAAAGATCGAAGGGGCTGCCCATATCGAGTTCCTTCCCCGTCTTCATGTCTAAGAGGGTGAGATCCACGGCGCTGCCCCGGCTGTGGCTGGACTGTTTGGCGATATAGCCCCTGGCAAAGAGCTCCTGCTTTTCCAGTTCCGGATAGAAATAGGGCTTCATACGCACGTCCTGGTCCTCGATCCCCCAGAGCACAAAGTGCTTCACGGCGCAGGCGGGGCGATAGGCGTCGAAGACCTTCAGGCGGTAGCCCTGGACGATCAGCTCGCTGCTGACGGCCTTGAGCGCCCGGGCCGCCTCGATGGTGAGCAGGGCGCAGGGCTCCTCATAGCCGTCGATCCGCTCGCCTACAAAGTTGTAGGTGGAGTAGTAGCGGATCTCCTGCACGATGTGCGGGACGTAATCGGCCAGCAGGACAAAGCCCGCGGGGTTCATGTTGTCGTTTGCATATCGGGTTTTCATAGCTCTTACCGCTCCTGCCGTTGAGATTGGAAAACCCGGCACGCCGGACGGCGTGTCGGGTTTTTTTGCAGATCAGAAGAAAATGTTGAGCTTCTGGCCGGCCTGCAGGATACCGTTGGGGTCCATGTCGTTCCACTTGGCAAGCTGGTTCTTGTCGATCTTGTACTTGGCCGCGATCATGTCGAGGCTCTCGCCCGCGAGGACGATGTGGGGGATGACGGTCCCGCCGGTGACCATGTCGAGCTGGTCGTCGTTCATAGCCATCTTATTGAGATTCATTTCATATACCTCCGTTTTTGATTTGCGTGTTCAGGATAGCACAGTTTCCGTCACACAAGTGTCACACACTCTGTCACACCGGCGTCACGTTTACCACAGGGAATAGCCGCAGTAGGGGCAGTTGTCGTAGGCAGAGGCGACCTGGCTGTAGCAGTTCGGGCACATCACGGTGCTGGAGCCCGCGTAGCCGCCCTGATCGTAGTCGTAGTCAAAGCTGTAGTCATAATCGTCATAGTAATTGGAGCCGGCCCAGCCGCCGTAAATCGGGAAGTCGTCGTAGTCGTCGTCGTAATAATTGGAGCCGGCCCAGCCGCCGCCGTTGATGATATTGTTGATGCGGTCATCATAGGTGGTATAGGGCACATCCCATTCGTTGGCGCCGTAGATATCGACCGAGTAAATATTGTCTGAGCTCGCGTAATTCTCGTAGTACACCACGCAGGAGGCGCCGTCGTAGAAGATGCCGGACACATTGCACTTCCAGCTGTCCACATAGACCTGGGAGCCGTTGCTGAGATTGATGGCGTAACCGCCGCCGCCCTCATAAGCGGTGCCGCTCATGGAGCCGTAGACGGGCGTCGGGGTGTAGCTGCCCCTGATGTAGCAGTAGCTGATCTCCGATCCGGTCCAGTACACGGAGGCCGGAGCGCCGTAGTAGAGATCGCCGTCCACATCGCACAGACCCCAGGGGATCACGGCGTTGACGCCCTGCACCTGCACGGTCACAGTGCTGAAGGACCAGTCGGTCACAGTGCCGGAGTAGCTGCCGCTCGGCACGGTGCGCTGCTGGTTTTTGGTGACGTACATGTAAGCCGTGGAGGTACGCGCGGTCTGACCCCTGTAGTAGAAGGTGCAGTAGGCGCCCCAGTTGTTCATGTCGGCAGCCAGATTCGCGACGCTGAGGGTGGTACTGCTCTGGCCGGTGACAGAGGCGTTGGGGTACATGGCGGCAAAGCTCTGGACGGAATACTCGCCCCCGTTCGGGGAGACCATGGTCCAGGTGAGAGAGTCAAAGGCATTGGCGCACGAGACAAAGAGCGCGGTGCCCCCCTCGTTCCGGTTCTCGTTCGTGGGATTCTTGGTGATGGAGAGATAGGTCGGGGCAGTGGAGGCGGGCGCCGGAGTGGCCGTCGCTGCGGGCGCCGTGGTCGGGGCGGGCGCCGCGGTGGCGACAGGGGCGTTGAGCGCCGCGGGCTTGGGCACGGGGAAGCTCTGGATGGCGTTCTTTCTGCCGGCGAAGACCGCATAGCTGTCAGCCAGACGGGACATGGAGCTTGCATCCTCCGAAGCGAACCAGTCAAAGTTGGTGCTGCTTCTGTCGCAGCCGGCGAAGGCATTCACACCCGCGGCGTTGTACTGGTCCGGGGCGATGGCGTTGCCGTTCTGATCCATGTGGGAGACAGTCCGGTAGCCGTTCTCCACCACAGTATGCTCGATGGCATAGGCGAGGTAGCCGATGGCGCCGTCCTTGAGACGGTAGGCGCTCTTGCTGGTGAAGACCTCATTTGCGGAGAGCACCACATTGTCATAGAAGAGATAGAACCAGGAGTCGCTTGCGAGATCATGATAGGTGTCGCAGCTGTCGGTGAGGATATCCGGGAAGGATTCCTCTTCCCGCTTGTTGACGCTGTCCTGGGTGAGGGCGGTCTTGTCGGCGGTGACCTCCCAGATCTTCAGGTTCGTGGAACGATCCTGGGGGTGCTGGGCAGCCGCGATGAATTCCAGACGACCGTTGTGGTCAAGGTCCGTGACGGTATAGTACCAGGTCAGCTCGCCGTTCGTCTGGAGAAGATTCCCGATCTGGGAAAAGATCAGCGTGAGCTGCGCGTCGATATCCGTGCCCTCATCGGCGGCAAAAGCCATGCCGCTGCCGCAGAGGGACATCGAAAGCAGCATTACCGCTGCCAGCATGAAGCTGAAAATGCGTTTACTTTTCATGTTAATCTCCTCTCTCGTTTTTTGTGGCCCGCGTTTGAAAAGCCGTAGGCAGGTTTACAGATATATGTTAACATAATTGTTTGCTCTTGTCCAGTGTTTCCCTCTCTCTGTCTGTGGGAAACCCCTGCTCAGCCGCGTACTGCCAGCAGCTCCGCCAGGGTCGCCCGGTAGACATCGGGTCTCGCGCCCACGATCGGTTCGGCAAGCAGCCGCCCCTCGCTGTCCACGAAGACGGTCATGGGGATCGCATCGGTGGGGAGCACATAGTCGACATCCGCAGGCGCGGCCAGATTCAGGTAGGCGGCTCCGGCCTCGGCGAGGATACTCTTGCCGAGCTCGGTTTTGCCGGACTCCGCGGCGTCATGCAGGATGCCGACGATGCGGCAGCCCTGGGCTTCAAACTCCGCCGCCATGGCGCCGAGCTCCGGCAGCTCCGCCCGGCAGGGCGGGCACCAGGTTGCCCAGAGGTTGAGCATGGTGAAGTCAGACCCGGCGAAGAGTTCCGCGCTGCTCACGGGGTTCCCGTCCAGATCCGCGGTCTCGAAGGAGATCGTGCTGCCGGCCGTAAGCGGCCTGATGCGGACCGGCGCGGAGAGCTCCAGGCCGGACAGGAAAGCGTCCCTGTCCGCTCTGAGGGCGGACAGCTCGTCATAAAACGCGCCTATGACCTCTTTGCGGGCGGCCTCCGTCTCCTCGGCGGTGCGAAGCTGACCGACATAGAAGCTGCAGTCCCCGTCGCTGCCGGTGCGCTCCAGCCAGGCGAAGTCGTCCGCCTCCAGGCCGTAGGTATTCTGCAACAGGGCGAGCAGGTCCTTCTCTCCCAGACCGGCGCCGACAGAAAAGACCTCGTAGAGACCGTCATATTCATAGCCGCTCATCCAGGCGGGATCGGGAGCCTCCGGCATCGGTCTGTCCGTGTCCAGGGCGTCAAGGCAGGCATCGCAATAGTCGTTGTAGGCGTTCCACTGTTCGGGTGCTACAGCGTAGTACTGCATCCTGAAATGGAGCACATCCGCGCTCAGCCAACCCGCCCCCCAGGCGAGCGTGCCCTTCAGCTTCCGGAAGCTGTGCGGTGTGACATAGCGAAAACCGGTTCCTGCCGCTTCGATCACCTCGTCAGACTCCGCCTCGAGTACGATCGTCACAAGGCCCGGCTCCTCCGGAGCGGGGTACTCCGTATCGTCCTTGAGAAAGCCCGCCGGAGCCTTGAGGATATGGGCCGTATAGCTGCCGGCCGGCTGTTCAAAGAGGGCGATCCCATCCTCACCGGTTGTGCCGTACAGGCATACCGTGTCGGAGCAGAACTGGACCATCACGCCGGGGACCGGCGCGCCGCTCTCATCCTTCACAAAAACGCGGTAGCTCTCCCCCTCCGCGAAGACGCAGCAGGCGCAGGCCATGAACATCACGCACAGAGAAAGCACCAGGGCCATTGTTTTTTTCATGACATTCTCACTTCCTTTTCAGGCTTCTGATACTATCGTATTCCGCAATCCGTCACAGAACTGTCATACAGTGCGCGGCGGCCTTACATCACAAGCATCGTAAATCCCACGCTCAAAGCCGTGATGAGGGCGAGGGCCATGATCTGCTGGATACGGGTGGAAGCCAGCAGGCCGATAAACTCCCGCAGAAAGGCGTTGGGCCAGAAGTACCATTTTGTGCGGCTGCCCATGCCGTCGATGTTCCAGCCGAGGTCCGCGGCCAGGATGCCGCCCCGATACACATGGTAGCTGGAGGTGGAGAAGGCGGTCTTCCCCTCTCCGCCCCGCGCCTCGATCAGCCTGCGGGAAAACGCCAGGTTCTCCCGCGTCGTCCCGGAGGCGGTCTCGGGCAGGATGGCCTCCTCCGGGATACCCTGCCCGCGCATATAGCGGGCCATGGCCTCCGCCTCGGAGAGGGGCTCGTCCGCCCCCTTGCCGCCGCTGGGGATCAGGACCGCCTGCTTTCCGGTGGCGGCAAGCTGCGCCCTCCAGAAGGCGATCGCGCGGTCCACACGGCCGCGGATCAGGGGATAGAGGGTACCGTCCGCCCGGATGCGGCAGCCCAGCACGAGAATATAATCCTTGTCATAGTCCGGCTCATGCCGCCCGGCCCGGACGGCGTGGATCACCGTTGCGGCGAGCAGGCACTCCAGATACACGAACACGCCCGCATAGGTGTTTAAAAGCACGTTTCGCAGCGGAAAGGTCAGCATCGAATAGGACATCCAGATCCCGAAGCCTGCGCCCCCGATGATCACGAGGCCCACCGCGATCCCCAGCATATTGGCGGGGCGCGCCCCCTCGTGCCGGATCAGCACGAGATTGCTGACCGCGAGCCCCAGCGAGAAGACGCCGAGGGCCGCCGCCGTCCAGCGCATGAAGGTCTGGGCGGAGACAATGGCGCTTATAAGCAGCGCCCAGACCGTCCCCGCATTCTCTCCCCGCAGGAAGGGCAGCACCGTGTCCACGCGGAAAAAGCCCGTCACCAGCAGGAAGAGCGCAAGGCCCAGCTCCCCCGTCGCGCGGTAGGAGAAGAACGCGGCCCGCCGCTCCCTGCGGGAGGCGCGGAAGAAAATCAGCGCCGCCGTCAGCAGGAACAGCGAGAGGCATCCGACGAGGTAGCCCCAGCCCGTGAAATTCCCCGTGACGCTGTCGCTCAGGATCCCGAGGGGCAGCGAGCGCAGGGTCATGCGGATCTCCGGGGCGTAGAAGCTGTCCTCCCCCACGCCGTCCCAGTACAGGACGGCCCGGGTCACGCCGCGGCTCTGCGCCTTCAGACGGAGGGCGAGCTCCTCGCCGTCCGCGGAGCGGCTTGTATCCGCAAGGGTCACGATCCCCGCCGGATCCGTCTCGAAGCGCATCCCCTCCGCCTCGGGCGGGACCTCAAAATACAGCGTGAGCCCGCCCCCGCCGAGGAGCAGGCACAGGGCAAAAATCCCCGTCCAGACCGCAAGGGCCAGGAGAAGCTCCAAAAGTGTTCTGCGCATCTTACCGCTGGGGAATCAGGAGGCGCGTGCCGGGCTTGACCTCATCCGCACGCCGGAGCTTGTTGAGCTCGAGCAGAACACGCAGCGTGGTGCCGTAGCGCGTGGCGAGCTGGTAGAGGTCGTCCCCGTTCTGAAAGGTGTAGACGAAGGTCGGGCCTGCGTACCCGCCCGAGGCCCCGGCGAGGTCCTCATCGCTCAGCATCATGAATCGTTTTTCCATATCTGTGTCTCCTGTATGTATAGATCACTCGTCAAAGGACCAGCTGATTTCGTCCAGTTCCGCGTGCATGACCTCCGGCCAGCTGTATTGGTTCATGTAATCCCCAAGATAGTGGTAGCGGGATTCCTGCCGCTTCTCGAGCCAGTCATAGAGGTCGCACTCGATGCGGTCGGCGGCGATGGCGAGACTGCCCCGCTGCTTGAGGAGGATCCCGTTCAGCTTCAGGCGCGAGAAGGTGTTCTGCAGGTCCTGGCGGAGGTTGGAGAGATAGGAGCCCTTCTTCTCCGGGTCCCCCTCGTCCTCCCAGAGGGTGGCAATGATCTCGCCGTTGGTGGTCTGGGCGCCGCGGTTGTTGACGAGGAGGGCCACGATCTCCTTGGTCTTGGAATATTTGAATGCCACCGGCTGCCCGTCCACAAAGAATTCAAAGTTGCCGAAGGTCTGGGCAAAGACGCGCTTGTGCTTCTTCTGCAGGGCGCTGTGGCGCAGATCGTCCAGCTCCCGTTTCACAGTCTCCCTGGTGGGGGGCTTGAGCAGGTAGCCGCTGGCATGCTGGATCATGGCCTCGTACCCCTTCGCGCCGTCCTCCGCGAGATAGATGAGGTTTACAAGGGGATAGAGCTCCTGGAGGTATCCGCCCAGATCCAGGCCGTCAAGCTCCGGCAGATCCACGTCCAGAAGGGCGATGTCGATCTCCTTCTCGCGCGCCGCAGCCAGCGCGGGCAGGCCGTTTTCAAAGCTCATGAGCTCCGCGTCCGGCGCGAGCTCCTCCACCATCCGGGCAAGGCTTTCGCGCGCCGCTTCGCTTTTCAGTACATTCAGAATCGTCATACCGTTTCCCCTCCGTCCCCGAGATCGTCGATCGATACAGCGCGCACCTTCTGGTGCTGCCGCTCATCGCGGCTCATGGTCAGGGGGTTGAGGGCTCCGACAAGGAGCATCCCCTCCCCATCGGCGGCGGTCTCGTGCAGGGGCCCTGCCGAGAGGTCCGCGATGACCAGGGCGGCAAAGCGGTCGTAGTTGTCCTCGTCGATGACCGGGAAGTGGTGCTGCATCCGGTACCAGTGCCTGGGATCGAAGCGCAGCTCGCCCACATACAGGCGGTCGGCGGTGGCCTCCACATCCTCGGGCGAGGCGATCTGTCCCGCCGAAGCGCCGAGGTCGTCACAGAAGAGCATGGCATAGACCCGCAGAATCTGCTCCCGTACGGTATATCTCTTTCCGTTGCGCTCCACCGCGGTGTCCATGACGCGGTAATAGACGTCCTTGGCCTCCTCGCTCTCCTCAAAGCGAAGCACGGCCTCATAAAAATCTCTGTCAATCAAAGGGTGTGCCATCTTTTTCAGACTCCTTCCACAGGGTATCTTTTTGAAATACTATAGCACAAAGCCGCGCCCGCGGGCAAGCACCGCGCGGGAGATTTATGAAATCATAAGAAAACGCCTTCCCCCGTGGGGGAAGGCGTGTGTCTCAGCCGATTTCGTCGTCGATATTCGCGGCGTCGCCGAGGCCGTCGAAGACGACGGACTTGACCGTGAGAGAGGAGATCGCCTCATATTCGTCAAAGTCCTCGCCCGCCTCGATCTCCCCGTCGAAGGTCACCCGGTACTTGAAGGGGTCGTTGGTCAGGAAAAACTCCATAGTGTCCAGATTATAGCCGTAGCTCTGCCAGCCCTCATCCAGAAGCTCCGCGCCTGTCTTGCCGACGAGCTCGTTCAGCTCCTCTTGGGTGGGTATCCGGGCGCTCAGGTTTTCCACCTTTTCGATCTTCAGGGGTGCCACCAGCGCCGCCCAGTTTGCTTCATAGTTTTCATCGTAGACCAGGGCCCAGATGGCCGCGGCGGTCTCCTCCGTCATGGGGGCGATCGCGCGGTAGTAGGCGCCGTTCATCAGGAACACATAGACAAAGGCAGTCTCGTAGGCGGCGGACTGGGTCTCCGGGGAATGCAGGGCCAGCGCGTCGCCGACGGTCTTGATCGTCTCGATGCCCGGGGTCGCGGTGGGTGCGGGGGCGGCGGTGGTTTGGGCGCCGCCGGCGGAGGGCGGCGCGCAGCCTGTCAGCAGAGCCAGGGCAAGCCCCAGCGAGAGCGCGTGGGACAGGATCTTTTTCATGGGTAATACCTCCTCAATCTTCGCAGGATACAAAGAGTATAGCAGGAGGCTTCGGTTAATCCGGGCGAATCCTGTCTCCCGGCGGGAAAATCATCCCGCGATTTGGAGCGCGGAGGCGACGGGCATCTCCAGCTCGCGCAGCACCTCCTGCACAGCGGAGACGGGCGTGATGGTGAGGGCGTTCTTCACCTCTTCGGCCACGTCCTTGAGATCGTCCAGGTTGTCTTTCGGGATAAAGACCCGCGTGACCCCAGCGCGCTGGGCGGCCATCAGCTTCTCGGGCAGGCCGCCGATCGGGTTCACGTCCCCCTGGAGGGACACCTCGCCGGTCATGGCGACCTCCGGCGGGACGGCGCAGCCCGTGAGCTGGGAAGCGAGGGCCGTGGTGAGCGTGATGCCGGCGGAGGGGCCATCCTTCGGCGTTGCGCCGTCCGGCACGTGGATGTGCAGATCGCTCTCCTCCAGGAGCTTTGCCTGCTCGGGGAACATGGCCTTCACCAGACTCACCGCGATCTGGGCCGACTCTTTCATCACATCGCCGAGCTGGCCGGTCACGGTGACCTTGCCGCTCCCCCGGGTGAGGAGCGTCTGGATATAGAGAATGTCCCCGCCCACAGGGGTCCAGGCGAGGCCGGTGACGATGCCGGGTCTCGCGCTCTCCGGCACGTGGCGGCGGCGCAGCGGACTCATGTCCATGAGCCCCGGCAGAGACTCCGGCGTTACGGCGAGTACGGTGTCCGCATCCTCCACCAGCATGACGGCGGCGCTGCGGCAGAGTTCATCCATGCGCTTCTTGAGACCGCGCACGCCCGCCTCCCGGGTGTAGTTTTCGATGATGGCACCGATGGCCTCATCCGTGACCGTGAGCGTCCCCTCCGGGATGCCCACCGCCTGCATGGCGCGGGGCAGCAGATGCTCCCTTGCGATGCGCTGCTTCTCGATGGGGGTGTAGCCCTGGAAGCGGATCACCTCCATGCGGTTCAGCAGCGGCTCCGGGATGGTGTCGAGGGTGTTGGCCGTGCAGATGAAAAGCACGTCCGAAAGATCAAAGGGCACGTTCAGGTAGTGGTCCGTGAAGCTGTGGTTCTGCTCCGGGTCCAGCACCTCCAGAAGCGCGCTCGCGGGGTCGCCGTTATAGGACATGGAGAGCTTGTCCACCTCGTCGAGGACCATGACGGGGTTGGAGGCCCCGCACTTGTGGATGCCGTCGATGATGCGGCCGGGCATGGCGCCGATATAGGTGCGGCGGTGGCCGCGGATGTCCGCCTCGTCCCGCACGCCGCCGAGGGATACCCGCACGTATTTGCGGCCGAGGGCCTTGGCGATGGATTCGCCGATGGAGGTCTTGCCGGTGCCCGGCGCGCCCACGAAGCAGAGGATGGAACCGGACTGCCTGCCCCTGAGACGCATGACGGCGATCTGCTGGAGGATGCGCTTTTTCACCTTGTCAAGTCCCGCGTGTTCCGCGTTCAGGGCCGCGCGGGCCTTGTCCATGGAGATCTCCTCCGCAGCCGCCTTTTTCCACGGCAGGCTCGTGAGCAGGTCGAGCCAGTCCGTGAGCATGCCGGCCTCCGGACTGTTGGAGCCCTCCCCCTTCAGGCGGTTCAGGACCTTGCGCCCCTCCTTCAGGGCGGTCTCGTTCATGCCCGCCTCCTCCAGCTTCAGCTCCAGACGCCGAAGCTCGCTCACGTTCTCCGGGTGCATGGCGTCGAGCTCCTTCTGCAGGTACTCGATCTGCTTTTTGATGGCGGACTCCCGGTAGAGCTTCTCGTGGTCCTCCTTCTGGGCGGCCTTGGCCGCGTTCTGCACGTCGGCCATTTCCACCCCCTCCATCAGGGCCCGCTCCAGTTTTTCAAAGCGCAGGCGCCGGCTGTCCTCACAGAGGAGCTCATAACGCGCACTGTTCGGCAGCGCAAGCCAGGGGGACAGGGCCGCCGCCACCGTCCAGAGGGAGTCCCAGTAGGCCGCGAAGCCGCGCAGCATCCCCTCCCACTGCTGGCCCTTGGCGAAGGAGAGGACGCGCTCCTTCACCTCCAGGAGGCCGCGCTCCGCCTCCTCCCGGGGAAGGTCCTCCACATCCGGGCGGCGGGATACCGTGAGGCTCAGGCTGTGGTCCGGCTGGACCGAGACGCTCTCAATGTTGAGGCGGTTCTGGATCTCGATCGCAACGAAGCCCTCGTCATTCACCTCCGTGACGGTGCCCGCCGTGCCGATGGGGTAAAAGCTCTCGGCGCGGAGGGTGTTGCGGCCCTGGTCCTCCTTCTGCATAAGAAAGGTGACCTTCTCCCCGGGCACAGGGGCCTTTCCCGTCAGCTCCCGGTAGACGCTCCCGCGCAGCCAGAGCCGCGCGCCGGGCAGAGCGATCATATTGTAAATGGGCATGATGGACATATGTTCTGCCTCCCTTGGTCCTTGGTTTGACATTTGTCAAGTTTTCTGAATTCTACAACATACCTTGACATTTGTCAAGTCTCTTTGTTATAATATGCTTGAACTGCGTTTGAATAAAATTTTGGGAGTCAGGAATATGTACTGCGGCAGCAACAAAACGGCGCTCCAGTCCCAGCGGCAGATCGCCGGGGCGATGATGGCGCTGATCCGCGAAAAGCCCTACGCGCAGATCACGGTGAGCGAGCTGTGCAAGACGGCGGGCATTTCGCGCCAGACCTTCTACAGTCTCTTTACAAGCCGGGAGAACGTGGTGGTCTTCACGCTCCAGGCCGGCGCCTGCGACACGCCGGACATCGCCCCGCCCGAACGGAGCTCGGACCGGATAAACGCCCTGCGCTGGCTGTGCCGGGGCTACAGCGAATATATGCTCCAAAACCGCGAGCTCATCAAGCTCCTGGTGGATAACCACATCGACTACCTGCTGTATGACAGCTTCTTTGATGTGCTGAACGGCTGCGATTGTTTCCTCGCCGGGGTGGAGCCCTGCCTGCGCTATTATGCCGCGAGCTTTTACGCGGGGGGCATTGCCTGTGTGGCCCGGCGCTACGCCCAGGAGGGCTGCATCACGACGGCGGACGCCCTCCAGGAGATGCTGATGACCCTTCTCTCCGGGGATCTGTTCTGAGGGGCTGTCTCAAAATGGGATAACCCCTGCATAAATGCATGTCGTAGGGGCCGATGCCCTCATCGGCCCGCCATTTGCCAACAGTGTACGCTGCTCGGCGGGTCGATCTGGGGATCGACCCCT
>CAMHEN010000037.1 GCA_946184165.1 uncultured Clostridia bacterium
GGATGGCGCCGATCTCGGTCATGCGGTCGGTCTGGGCGTTGAGGCCGGTGGTCTCGATGTCGAAGGCCACAAACTCGGTGTCCAGCGGGAGGCTCGACTTGCCGATGACGGCGCTGTTGCCGTCCATGTCGTTCACATAGTAGGCCTCCATGCCGTAGATGATCTTGACGCCCTCCTTTTTCCCGGCCTTCCACATGTCCGGGAAGGCCTGGGCCACGCCGTGATCCGTGACGGCGATGGCGGGCATGCCCCAGTAGGCCGCGCGCTTGACCACGGCGGCGGGGTCCGTGAGAGCGTCGAGCGCCGAGAAGCGGGTGTGCAGATGCAGCTCCACGCGCTTTTCCGGGGCGTTGTCCGGGCGGATGACCCGCTTGCCCTTCATGATGTTGCGCGGGTCGAGGACCATGTCGTCGTCGTACTTGGAGTAGATGATCTCCCCCTGGACGATGAGATGGTCGCCGGGCTTGATCTCGTCGATGATGGACTTGTCGTCGTCGGCGCGCAGAAAGCGGGAGATGCGGACGGAGTTTGTGCGGTCGGTGATGTCAAAGCATAAAACCGCCCCGCCGCTTTTCTGGAGACTCCGGCTGGTGACGGCCACCACGTCCCCCTCCACGGCGACGCGGCCCGATTCCAGCGTGAGCGTGTTCATGGGCACGGGGCGCTGCTTGATGGGCCTTCCCATCAGTACGGAGCCCGTGGGCTTGTTGGGGCTGGAGGCGTGCGCCTCCGGGGGTGCGGCGGATTTCACGCGCGGGTAGTCCGGGATAATGCCCACGGTCTGCAGGCCGTAGTCCAGACGGATGCAGTCCGAGAGCTGGCAGATATCCACGGGCGAGGGCATGGCGGCAAAGCAGGCCGCGATGGAGACCGCGCCCTGCTTTACGTCCACCTGTACGTCCGTGACGTAGGCCTTGTCCAATCCCCCGGCCGCGGCGCTCAGCCCCGCGCAGCCCGGGAAGATCGTGAGAAAGGGGGTATGTTCAGCCATGGTTTTCTCCGTCGCTCTCGATGAGGGCGATGAGCCTGTCGCAGAGCTCCTCGTAGGGGTAGGTACCAAGGACCACGCCCTTCTTGAAAAGGAGACCCTTGCCCTTGCCGCCGGCGATGCCGTAGTCGGCTTCTCTCGCCTCGCCGGGGCCGTTCACAACGCAGCCCATCACGGCCACGGTGATGTCGCGCTTCATGTCCCGCACCCGGGCTTCCACCTCAGAGGCGAGGGAGATAAGGTCGATCTCGGTCCTGCCGCAGGTAGGGCAGGAGACAAACTTCACCCCGCCGGGGCGAAGGCCCGCAGCCTTCAGGATGGCGATGCCGACCGACACCTCGCGCACAGGGTCCGCCGTGAGGGAGACGCGGATCGTGTCGCCGATCCCCTCGGAGAGGAGCGTCCCGATGCCGACGGCGGATTGGATGGTGCCGTTCCATTCGGTCCCCGTCTCGGTGACACCGAGATGCAGGGGGTAGTCGAAGGTCTCCGCCGCGAGGCGGTAGCTCGCAATCGTGAGCGGGACGGAGGAGGTCTTGAGGGAAAGGCAGATATCGTCAAAGCCGAATTTGTTCAGAAGCTCCACATGGCCCTTCGCGCTCTCCACCATGGCCTCGGGGCAGGGGTGGCCGTACTTCTCAAGGAGCCGCTTCTCGAGAGAGCCCGCGTTGACCCCGATGCGGATGGGGATGCTCCGGGCGCGGCAGGCCTCCGCCACGGCTTTCACATTCTCCTCACCGCCGATGTTGCCGGGATTGATGCGGATCTTGTCGATCCCCCGCGCCGCGGCCTCGAGAGCGAGGCGGTAATCAAAGTGGATGTCAGCCACCAGGGGGACGTCTGTCTGCTCCTTGATGGCGGAGACGGCCTTCGCCGCCTCCATGTCGGGGATCGCAATGCGTACGATGTCGGCCCCCGCCGCCTGCATGGCGCGGATCTGACCGACAGTGGCCTCCACGTCCCAGGTCTTGGTGGAGCACATGGTCTGCACCGAAACCGGTGCGCCGCCCCCGAGGGGCAGAGAGCCGAGATGGATCTGTCTGGTCTGTGTTCTGTCTTTCATATCGTCGATTCCTCGTAGTCAGTACGTTTTTCGTCATTGCGAGCCAGCGCAGCAGCATTGGCGAATCCGTTTTTGTGCGCCGAAAAAAGGCTGACGGATTCCCACATCAGTGTGCGCACTGGTTCGGAATGACAGGAACGCGTTTTGCTGCGTCCTTCTTATTTCGTAAACAGCCTCAAAATATCGTGGAACATGATGACCGCCATCAGCCCGAGCAGAAGCACCATGCCCGCCGCGTGGATGTAGGCCTCGTATTTGGGGTTGAGCTTTCTGCGGGTCACGCTCTCGATGAGCCAGGTCACCAGCAGCAGGAAAATGCGCCCGCCGTCCAGCGCGGGCAGAGGCAGCAGGTTCATGATGCTGAGATTCACCGCGATGAAGGCGGTGAGATAGAAGATGTTGTAAAAGGCGTCGCCCGTTGTTTCGGCGGTCTCACCGGTCTCGGCCATGATGTCCACGATGCCGACCGGCCCGCTCACGTCCTCCATGCTGACGCGGCCGTGTATCATTTCACTGAGGCCCATGAAGATCCAGCGGCCAAACTCCATGCAGGTATCCCAGGCGTTGCGGACAATGACGCCGGGGGAGGCCAAGTCATAGCCGTAGTAGAGGCCGTACATCTTCCGGCTGTAGCCCTCATATTCCAGAGGGACCATGGTGAAGTCCTTCAGCGTGACCTTCTTCCCGTCCCGCAGGACCACGAGATCATAGACGCCGTCCCCCTGGGCGAGAAAGTCGTCCACATCGAACTGCATATAGATGCGCTTGCCGTCCACCTTCCAGATCCGGTCACCCTTGTGCAGGCCCTCGTCGCTCTCATAGGGGCAGCCGGGCATGAAGTCCACGATCTCGGTGCTGCGGAAGCCGTAGGCCCCGCTGTAGAGGATCAGCACGATCAGAAGGCCCATCAGGAAATTCATGAAGGCCCCGGCAAAGAGGATCAGCGCCCGCTTCCAGGCGGCCTGATTGGGAAAGGCGCGGGGATCGTCGCTGGCCTCGTCCTCACCCATCAGGCAGTAGCCTCCGAAGGGCACGGCCCGCAGGGCGTAGAGCGTCTCCCGCCCCTGCTTTTTCCAGATGGCGGGGCCCATGCCCAGGGCAAATTCCTGGACACGCACACCGAAGAGCTTCGCGACGGTAAAGTGGCCCAGCTCATGGATGCCCACCAGAAGGCCAAAAATCAAAATTGCGAGAATCACAAAGAAAGCGCTGGTCATGTGCGATAAGTCTCCCTTACGTAGGCCCTCGCGGCCTGGTCGGCCTCGAGGATGGTCTCCAGATCGGGGTGGAGGACGACGCCGAGCTTCTCCACGGCTCCCGCCGCGGCGTCATAGATGCGGTTGTAGCCCAGCTCCCGCCGCAGGAACATGTGCACGGCGACCTCGTTCGCGGCGCTCATCACGCAGGGGGCGGTGCCGCCTCGGCGGGCGCAGTCCATGGCGAGTCTGAGGCAGGGCGTCTTTTCAAAGTCCGGCGCCTCGAAAGAGAGGTCGCGCAGCCTGTAAAAGTCCAGATGCTCGAACATCGAGGGGCAGCGCTCCGGGTAGGTGAGCGCAAGCTGGATGGGAAGGCCCATGTCCGGTACGCCGAGCTGGGCGATGACCGTCCCGTCCACGAGCTCCACCATGGAGTGGATCACGCTCTGGGGATGGACGACGACGGTGATGTCGTCCGGGGTCACCCCGAACAGATGCATGGCCTCGATAAACTCCAGGCCCTTGTTCATCATGGTGGCGCTGTCCACGGAGATTTTCGCGCCCATGCTCCAGTTGGGGTGATGTACCGCCTGCTCGGGCGTCACGTCCTCCAGTTCCTCCCGGGCCCTGCCGCGGAAGGGGCCGCCGGAGCCCGTGAGCAGGATTTTGTGCAGCTCGCCGGACTTTCTGCCCATGAGGCACTGGAAGATGGCCGAGTGCTCGGAGTCCACGGGCACGATCTCGGCACCCTGCGCTTTGGCCCGCTGCATCACGATCTCACCCGCGCAGACCAGGGTCTCCTTGTTTGCGAGGGCGATGCGTTTTTTCTCGTCGATGGCGGCGAGCGTCGGCTTCAGGCCCACCGCGCCGGAAACCGCCGTCACCACGCAGTCGATGCTCTGCAGCGTCGCGGCCTCAAGGAGACCCTCCATGCCGCTGCCTACGCGGATGTCCGTGTCCGCAACGGCGGCCTTGAACTGCTTTGCCGCCTCCTCGTCGTACACGGCGACAAATTCCGGGTGCAGGCGGCGGGCCTGCTCCTCCAAAAGATCGATTTTACGCTGGGCGGTCAGGGCTGCGACGCGCAGGCCCAGATGCTCGGCGGCGGCGATGGTCTGCCGGCCGATGGACCCGGTGCAGCCCAGAACAGAAATGGCGTTGACCATGTTGATTTCCCTTCTATACGTTTCTATACTCTACGCGAAAAAACAAAGCAGTATGCAGATTTTGAGACTGGCAGTGTCTTGGCTTCCCCTTGAGGGGAAGCTGTCGCTGCCGATCCCCCGCGAGGCAGTGACTGATGAGGTGTCAACGTCGGCGCATGTACGATGCTGGTCAGAAACGGCAGGCTCCACCTCATCCTCCCCAGTGTGCGCACTGGGGCACCTTCCCCTCAAGGGGAAGGCTTTTCACTCTTCACACTTTACTTGACTCCCCCGTATCTTCTGTCGCGGGAATTGAAGACTGCGATGGCCTTGTCGAGCTCCTCGGGGCCGAAGTCGGGCCAGAGTACGTCCGTGAAATAGAACTCCGCGTAGGCGCACTGCCAGAGGAGGAAGTTCGAGATGCGCACTTCCCCGCCCGGGCGGATCAGCAGATCCGGGTCCGGGATGCCGGCGGAGTAGAGATACTCGGAGAAGCCCTCCTCCGTGAGATCGGCGTCTGCCCTTCCTTCGGCGTAATCCGCGGCATAGCGGCGCGCGGCGCGCAGGATCTCGTCCCGCCCGCCGTAGTTGAGGCAGATGTTGGCCTGAAAGCCCTCATACCGCTGGGAGATCTCGTCCGTCTTCCGGACCATGGCGCGGAGCTCCGGGCTCAGCTCCTCGAGCCCGCCCAGGACTTTCATGCGGATGTGGTCCCGCTCCATGGTGTCGATGGCCTCCTGCAGATATTTTCCCAGGAGCTTCATGATGGCGGCGACCTCCCCCTCGGGGCGCTTCCAGTTCTCGGTGGAGAAGGCGTAGACCGTCAGATATTCCACGCCGATGTCCCGGCAGTAGGTCGCGATTTTGCGGAAGGTCTCCGCGCCGACGGCGTGGCCCGCGGTCCGGGGCAGGCCGCGCTTCCTGGCCCAGCGGCCGTTGCCGTCGAGAATAATGGCAATATGGCGGGGAACCCGGGCGTTCTCCCGCTTCCCCGCCTGATTGTTGTTCGGCATATCAGATTTCCGTCAGTTCCTTTTCCTTCTTCTCGCAGATCTTGTCGATCTCCTTGATGAAGTCGTCGGTGAGCTTCTGGATATCCTTCTCGGCGATCTTGTAATCGTCCTCGGTGATCTCGGAGGCCTTCTGCTGCTTCTTCATCTTCTCCACTGCGTCGCGGCGGATGTTGCGGATGGCGACCTTGGAGGTCTCCCCGTACTTCTTGGTCTGCTTGACGAGGTCCTTGCGGCGCTCCTCGGTCAGGGGCGGGAAGACAAGGCGGATGGCGCGGCCGTCGTTCTGAGGGTTGATGCCGAGATCCGAGGCGAGGATCGCCTTCTCGATGGCCTTGAGGAGACTGCCGTCCCAGGGCTGGATCAGCAGGGAGCGGGGATCGGGCGTGGAGACGGAGGCCACCTGGAGAAGGGGCGTGTCCACACCGTAATAGCTGACGGTGATGGGATTGAGGACGGCGGTGTTCGCGCGTCCCGCGCGGATGGCGCCCAGATCGGACGTGAGCGCGTCGCAGGTCTTCTGCATCTTGCGTTCGATTTCAGGATAGTCAGACATGTTCGTACCTCCGTTTTATATGATTCGTTTTATCAGAGACTTGGTTATTCGACAATCGTTCCCACGTTTTCGCCCGCCAAAACCCGCAGGATGTTCTCCGGGTCTGCCAGGGCGAATACGGCGACCGGCAGGTCGTTTTCCATGGCGAGGGCCGTGGCCGCGGTGTCCATGACGGCAAGGCGGCGGGCGAGCACCTCGGCATAGCTGATGCGGTCAAACTTCACGGCCTCAGGGTTCTTGCGGGGATCGTCGGAGTACACGCCGTCGATATTCTTCGCGAGCAGGATCGCGTCCGCGTGGATCTCCGCCGCGCGCAGGGCCGCCGCCGTGTCGGTGGAGAAGAAGGGGGCGCCGCTGCCGCCGGCGAAGAGGACGATCTCGCCCGCTTCCAGGTATTCGATGGCGCGGCGGGTATCGTAGCGCTCGCCCACGCCCATGATGTCCACGGCGGTCATGACCCGGGCCTTCGCGCCGAGCTGACGCAGCACGTCGCACACCGCGAGACAGTTCATGCAGGTGGCGAGCATGCCCATGCGGTCCGCGCTCACGCGCTCGACCTTGCCTGCCCCGTCCTTGACGCCGCGCCAGAAGTTGCCGCCGCCGATGACGATGCCGATCTGCGTGCCCTGCCCGGAGGCTTTTTTCAGCACCTCGCACACGGTGGAGATGAGCTCAAAGTCAAAGCCGGTCTTCTTTTCACCTGCCAGCGCCTCGCCGCTGATCTTGATGAGTACGCGCTTGAAAGATTTCATAATAGCTCCTTCCTCGTATCGTAAACGAATTTGAAAAATGAGTTTACGATTTAGCCATGTTTTTCGGTTGCCCCGTCAGGGGCGAGAAAAACGGCTTTCATATGGTATAGTAAACGCAACTCCTTTTTGCGTTTACTATACCCCCCTTTGAAAAAAGGGAGGGGGACCGCTTGCGATGGAGGGATCGGGGATTTTCGCCGGACAGTCGATCTCTCGGTCGCTTCGCGGCAGCTCCCTTTCGCAAAGGGAGCTGAAATGGAATTATATATCCAGTATACCCAAAATCACGATGCCCGCCACGACGGTGGCGATGCTGAGATAGTGCTTGAGGGAGAGCTTTTCCTTGAGGAAGATGCGGCTCCACACGACGCTCGCCACGCAGTAGCTGGAGATGATGGGGGCCGCGAAGGCCACATGCTCCGCATCCGCGAGGGCATAGATATAGAAGAACTGGCCGACGGTTTCGAAGATCGCGCCGGTGTACTTGGGGACCTCCATCTTCGGCACGAGTTTCTGCTTTTTGACGCCCAGCACGTAGACCGCGCAGAGGACGCCGACGAAGAGGAAGGTCAGCTCATAGGCGCAGTTGGCGCTGTCCTCGTCCAGGATCTCCAGCACGCGGCTGTCGGCAAAGGTGCCCAGCGCGTCGAGCAGGCAGTAGACGACGGGAATCGCAATGGCGATCCAGCTCTTGGCATAGTGGTGGTTGGAGGCGTCCTGCCGGGCACGGCGGAGCTCCTCATCCTCGTTGGCCTCGGTGAAGCCGAGGGCGATAACGCCGATGCACACCAGGGCGACCGCCACGAGGGCCACGGGGGGCAGATCCTCACTGATGCCGGCGGTGAGGAAGGTCAACACGGCGACGATGGCGCCGGAGCTGTTGCAGATGGGGCTGGAAATGGAGAGCTCGATATACCGAAGGCCCAGATATCCGATGGCCATGGAGAGTATATACAGCATGGAGACCGGCAGGTAGGTCCAGATGACTTGCCAGCTCATCTCCACACCGTGGAAAAAGATCTCATAAGCCGCGTGCAGGCCCATCACGAGGCCGACCGCCATGACCATTTTCAGGTGACTGTACTTGTCCTGAGCGTCCTGACAGCCGATCTTGGAAAAAAGATCAGAGCCGCTCCAGCATAAAAGTGCGATGACTGCAAAGGTAAACCACATAAAACGCTTGTCCTCTTCCTGTACAATACGTGCAAAACAGGCCTCTTCCTATTTTATCACACCACCCGCCTTTTGACAATTACAAGTTTTCCGCGTATGCCGGGTCTGACAGTTTCCGCGCACCGCCCGTGCTATCATGGGCCCATGAATGTGATCTATGCCGATGTGCTCTTTGCTCTCAGCATATTTACGGACTATCTCCTCTGCCTTGTGACGGCGCGCTTCTGCGCCCTTCGGCTCCGGCGCTGGCGGTATCTGCTCGCGGCGGTCTTCGGCGGGATCTACGCGGTGGCGGTGTTCCTGCCGGGGATGGGCTGGCTTGCACACCCCCTCGTGGAGCTCTGCGCCGCGGGCGTGATGGGCCTTATCTCCTTTGGGGGCGAAGAGAGGCTCTTTCGCTGTATCGCCGCGTTTCTCGCCGTCTCCGCGAGCTTCGGGGGCGCGGCCTGGGCGGTGGCCCTCCGGCAGGGGAGCCTGCCCGCGCCGGATCTCCGCCTGCTCGCGGCGGTGTTTGTCGGGAGCTACCTTCTGCTCTCCCTGCTCTCCCTTACAAGGCAGCGCCGGGCGCGGGAGCACCGGGCAGAGGTCACACTCACCCTGGGGGCGCAGCGCGCAGCCTTCACCGCTCTGGAGGACAGCGGCAACTGCCTCCGCGATCCCATCACCGGGGACGCGGTCATGCTGGCCTCCCCGGCGGCGCTGGCGGCCCTGTTCCCCGGGCAGGGGGCGCTGCTCACGCTCTCCCCGGTGGAGCTCATAGAGCGGGCGGCGGCAGTCCCGGAATTGAAAGGCCGCTTTCGTCTCCTGCGCTGCGGCAGCGTGGCGGGTCCGGCCCTGCTTGCCGCCTTCCGCCCGGATGAGGCGCAGGTGGACAGGGAGAGACGGATGCTGCTCGTCGCCGTGAGCAAAGAAGCGGAGGGCGACGGATTCCGGGGAATCGTTTGATGAAAGGAGCATCGTATGTTATCCAAGCCTCAGGTATTCTTCCTGCAGGAGCGGCTTTTGTCCATCCTCGGTATCTCACCGCCTCCGGTTTTTTACATCGGCGGCAGCGAGACTCTGCCGCCGCCCCTGGAGAAAGAAGAGGAGGCTGCGGCGCTGGCCGCCCTCGAGGCGGGGGAGGAAGCGGCCCGCAGGACACTCATCGAGCATAACCTACGCCTTGTGGTCTTTATTGCCAAGCGCTTTGAAAACACCGGCGTGAATATCGAAGATCTCATCTCCATCGGCACCATCGGCCTCATCAAGGCCATCAGCACCTTCAACAGCTCCAAGCGTATCAAGCTCGCCACCTATGCCAGCCGCTGCATCGAAAATGAGATCCTTATGTATCTGCGCAAGCTCTCCTCCCAGAAGACGGAGGTGAGCTTTGACGAGCCCCTGAACACCGACTGGGACGGAAACGAACTGCTTTTATCCGATATTCTCGGCACGGAGGGGGACGAGGTCTGCCGCGCCCTCGAGGATGATGCGGAGAAGCGCGTGCTGCTGGAGGCCGTGGATCTGCTGGAGGGCCGGGAGAAGGAGATCATCCTGCTGCGCTTCGGCCTCTTCGGCGGGCAGGAGTATACCCAGAAGGAGGTGGCCGACATGCTCGGCATCTCCCAGAGCTATATCTCCCGCCTCGAAAAGCGTATCATCGAGCGGCTGCGCAAGGAGATGACGCGGCTTCTGCAGGTATAGAAAGAACGCGGACAAACTCACACTGGACAATCGGGGTGCTGTGCGATACAATAAAGGCAATCTCAGGTTTATATGCTGTACAACACATAGAAAGGATCTGTTGACCCATGATTGCTTGGAAAAATCTGGACACTCTTGCCGCATATGAAAAGCTCGCCGCGCTCAAAGACCACGTGAACCTGGTCGAGGCGATGGCCGGCGAAAACGGCGCTGTACGCGTGAAAAATTACAGCGTGCCCATGGCGGGCGGCCTCAGCTACAACTTTGCCGCGAAGGCTGTGGACGACCAGGTTCTCGAAGCCCTCGCCGCGCTCGCGGAGGAGGCCCAGCTCACGGAAAAGTTTGCCGCCCTCTATAACGGCGAGGTTATCAACACCGGCGAGAAGCGCCGGGTGCTGCATCAGCTTACCCGCGGTCAGCTCGGCGAGGCCGTTGTGGCGGACGGGGCGGATAAGCGCGCCTTCTATCTGGGCGAGCAGAAAAAGGCCGCCGCCTTTGCCGAGAAGGTCCACACGGGCGAAATCCGGAATGCGGCAGGCGAGAAGTTTACCACCGTCGTGCAGATCGGCATCGGCGGCAGCGACCTCGGCCCCCGCGCCATGTATCTTGCGCTGGAGAACTGGGCGCGGCAGAACAACACCCTCAAGCTCGAGGCCCGCTTCATCAGCAACGTGGACCCCGACGATGCGGCGAGCGTGCTCAAGACCGTCGACTTGGCCCATGCTCTCTTCGTGCTGGTGTCCAAGTCCGGTACCACGCTCGAGACCCTGACCAACGAGTCCTTCGTGAAGGATGCGCTCAAGAACGCGGGTCTCGACCCCGCAAAGCACATGGTCGCCGTCACGAGCGAGACCTCTCCTCTCGCCAAATCCAGCGACTATCTCGCGGCCTTCTTTATGGACGACTTCATCGGCGGGCGCTACTCCTCCACCTCCTGCGTGGGCGGCGTGGTCCTGTCCCTGGCTTTCGGACCCGAGGTGTTCGCGCGCTTTCTGAACGGCGCGCACGAGGCGGACCTCACCGCGAAGGAGCGGGATATCCGCAAAAACCCCGCCATGCTGGACGCGCTGATCGGCCTCTATGAACGCAACGTCCAGGGCTGGCCGGCCACCGCCGTGCTGCCCTATTCCCAGGCGCTCAGCCGCTTCCCGGCGCACCTGCAGCAGCTCGACATGGAGTCCAACGGCAAGCACGTCAACCGCTTCGGCGAGCCGGTCCGCTACCCCACCGGCCCCGTCATCTTCGGCGAGCCGGGCACCAACGGCCAGCACTCCTTCTATCAGCTCCTGCACCAGGGAACCGACATTGTCCCGCTGCAGTTCGTGGGCTTCCGCCGCAACCAGGCCGGCATGGACGTGGACATCCAGGGCAGCACCAGCCAGCAGAAGCTGTGCGCCAACGTCGCCGCGCAGATCATGGCCTTCGCCTGCGGCAAGCAGGACGCAGACCCCAACAAGAGCTTTGACGGCGGCCGCCCCTCCAGCATCATCATCGGCGAGCAGCTCACGCCCGAAGCGCTCGGCGCGCTGCTGGCCCACTTTGAGAACAAGGTCATGTTCCAGGGCTTCCTGTGGAATCTGAACAGCTTCGACCAGGAGGGCGTGCAGCTCGGCAAGGTGCTGGCCAAGCGCGTCCTGGCCCACGAGACGGACGGCGCCCTGCGCGCCTACAGCGATCTGCTGGACATCTGATTGGAAAACGCGTAAAATGAGGCGCGCCCTTTCGGGCGCGCCTCAGATTTTTTGCATGTACCGGATTACTGCTTGGCCTTGAGCTCATGGTAGAGCTCGGCATTGGTGGCAGCCTGGTAGGGGTTGACGTAGAACACGCCCAGGATGCCGAGCGTCAGGGCGGACAGGATGTGCCAGCCGAGGAAGGACAGGTCCAGCACGAAGGCGTTCCACTTCTGACCATTCATCATCTCGCGGGAGCGGGTGATGGCCGCGGTGCCGCTCAGCTCGGGCTGGTCGGCCAGGATGTAGGGCACCATACGGTAGGAGTAGTGCTTGATGATGCCGGGGATGACGAACAGCAGGCTCCACAAGAACTGGAACAGGCCGCGTAGGAACATGGTGCCGACGCTGCGGCCGTAGGGGCTGAAGCCGCGGCCCAGCTCACCCAGTGCCGCGGGAGCCTCCGCGTTGCGGACAAAGAAGCTGCGGCAGCCGACCTCGAGCGGGTTGATGACCAGGATGCGGAGCAGACCGCAGATCAGCACGATGAACAGCAGGGCGCCGCCGATGAGCGCCGCCGCCATCATGAGCGCCTTTGCCGTCTCCGGATCGTTCTGTACCTGCTCGATCAGGTTGTTGACCTCCTGAATATCCTCGGGGTTGGCGTCGGCGGCCTCGCCGAGCGCGGTGACCGCGTCCTGAAGGTTGTCGTAGGACTGGCCGTTGACTTCATAGACGCCGTTCTCGGCGGTGAAGCTCAGGTTCTGCTCGTCCAGCTTGCTGCCGGCGGCGCGTCCGGAGGAGCTGCCCGTGCCGATCACAAACGCGATCAGCAGGAAGGCCACCAGGACCGATTTCCAATAGTTGGCCTTGAACGCGGCCTTGCCGCGGGCTTTTAATTCTTTTCTATCCCACATAGCTATTTACCTCCTTATGTAAACTGATGGAGTATGTTTCAGTATAGCATGTTTTGCGGAAAAAGCAAGCATTTTGTAGAAGGGGATGGACTTTTTCCCAAAAGATATGGTATACTTCTACTTCAGATTTGACGATGGCAGAACAACCGGGCGCCTGAGCCTTGCCTTCTGTTTACACCCGGAGGATATTACCCGGAGCGTCACAATACTGTCACAGCAAAAAGAAAGGATCACCACCATGCTTTACGATACGCTCGTTATCGGCGGGGGCGTCGCCGGACTGACCGCCGCCACTTATCTGCGCCGCGCGGGGAAGACCGTGCTCGTGATCGAAAAGAACGCCTTCGGGGGCCAGATCACCTGGAGCCCGCGGGTGGAAAACTTCCCGGGCTTCGTGTCGATCTCCGGCACGGAGCTGGGCGACAAGCTCCTGGAGCAGGCCATGGAGCAGGGCGCCGAGGTCGAGCTGGACGAGGTGGTCTCCGTTCGCACGGGGGAGAACGGCGTCCGGACCTGCGTGTGTGAATCCGGCGCCGAATTTCAAGGCCGCAGTCTCATCATCGCCGTGGGCGCAAAGCCCCGGATGCTGGGCCTCGCGCGGGAGGAGGAGCTCGTGGGCAGCGGCGTGTGCTTCTGCGCCGTGTGCGACGGGGACTTTTACGCCGGGCAGGATGTGGCCGTCTGCGGCGGGGGCAACGCAGCCCTGCAGGACGCGCTGCTGCTGAGCGAAAAATGCAGGAAGGTCTATCTTGTCCATCGGCGCGGCGGCTTCCGGGGCGAGCAGAAGCTGACGGAGGCCCTCGAAAAGCGGGCAAACGTGGAATTTGTCATGAACGCCCGGGTGACGGAGCTTCTGGGCGGGCAGGAGCTCGAGGGCCTTGTCCTCTCTCAGGAGGGACAGCGGCGCGAGCTGCCGGTCACGGGCCTCTTTGTCGCCGTGGGACATGAGCCCGACAACAAAGCCTTCGCCTCTCTGATGGCCCTGGACGATGCGGGCTATGTCGCCGCGGGCGAGGACTGCCTGACGGAGAGTGCGGGCGTATTCGTCGCGGGGGACTGCCGGAGAAAATCCGTGCGCCAGCTCACCACCGCCGCCGCGGACGGTTCGGTCGCAGCCCTGGCTGCCTGCCGGTACCTGGACGCATGAGCGGCGGAAAGAGCACAGGACGCGCTGTGCGCGTAAAGAAGGAGCTGTGCGCCGTCATAGACGTCGGCAGGGAGACTGCCGCGGTCTACGGGAAAAATGAAATGCCGGTATACGCGGGCTATACCACCCTCTACATCCTCATGGCCATGGTGCCGCTTTTGTCGCTGGTGATCGGCCTCGTGAACATGCTGCCGGATGTGAGCCTGCAGCATGTGGAGAGCGTGCTGAGCGAGCTGCTGCCGGATCTGCCCCAAGTGCAGAGCATGATCCATGTTGTCATCGCAAACGTCAACCGCCAGGCGGGCAGCCTCGCGGTGTCGGTGTCGGTGCTGGTGTCCCTGTGGTCCGCCTCCAACGGCGTAAACGCCATCCAGCTCGGGCTCTGCAAAATCAGCGGGACTGGCGGCTCCCAGCTTCGCCAGCGGGCGGCGGCGCTTCTCTATACGCTGCTCTTCGTGGCGCTGATCCCGGCGCTGCTCATCTTCCGCGTGCTGCGCAGCTCCATCGTGGATCTGATTGCCGTGGTCACGGAGTACCTCAAGATCCCGGACGTGGCGCATCTGCTGATGGACTTCATGGAATACAGCGGGCTTATCACCCTCGCGGCGATGGCGCTGGTGATCGCTTTGGCCTACACCTATCTGCAGGGCGAGAGGAAAAAGCTCCGCCTCCAGCTCCCCGGCACGGTGTTCACGGCGGTCTTATGGCTGCTGTTCTCGCGGCTCTTTGAGATCTTCATCTCCCGCTTCTGGCAGGCGTCCTCCCTCTACGGATCGCTCGCGTCCATCTTCCTCGCGGCCATGTGGCTCAAGATCATTACGGCCATCCTCTTCTACGGCGCCGCTCTCAACGAGGTTCTCAACCGCCGGAGGGAAACAAGAGCAAACAAAATATAAAGGGGGCTGTCTCAAAATGAGACAGCCCGTGCATAGATATGTATGTACCAGGGGCCGACGGCCCTGGCCGGCCTCTCTTGTTAAAAAGGTCATTGGTTTTAAAACCGATGACCTTTTTAACAATTCACCTTCCGCCCTCATCGGCCCGCCGCTTTGCAACAATATATGTGATTTTACGGGTCGATCTGGGGATCGACCCCTACGATTTTGTATACATATACGCTTTGAGACAGACCCTTTGTATGCGTTTCACTCCACCCTTGCCAAAAGCACTGTCTCTCCGCCGCGGGCCATGCGGTAATCCGTGCCGCCGTCGCGCTCCTTTTTGCAGAAGCTGAGCATGTCCCCCTCAAAGCAGGGGGCGCGGAAGATAAGATCCACGCTGTGTATCTCCCGCCCCCGGAGCTCCTCCGAGGAGAAGGCGGAGAAGAGCGCCCGGGGATAGGCGGCGTTGTTCATATGGCCGCCCAGGTCGATGTCGGTGGAGCGCACCCGGTATTCCGAAAAGGGCTCGAGCCCCTCAAAGCTCCCGGCCACGCGGGCATAGCCGGAGTCCAGGGCCGAACCCCGTTCGTAGCAGAGCGCCTCCGGCAGCACGTCCGTGCTGCGCGCAAGGGCGCCGGTCCCGGTGTTCATCACGGCCCACTCGGTCCGCCCCGCGACGAGCAGGGCCCCGTCCCGTCTCATCTCATAGCTGCGGTTGAAGCGCAGGGGGCCCGGTTTCTCCGGCCAGGTCAGCAGGCGCACGACCTCGCTGATTTCCGGGCGTTCTTGAAAAACGATACGGGTCTTGACCGTGAGCCAGAAGCGATCGCGCGCGCGCATCGCCGAGAGCCCGACGCCAAGGTGCTCGGCATGCTCGGTGGCGAGATCCATAAACACGCTGAAGGCCCCCGGATAGCTGAGCCGGCCGTCAAAGTCACAGGCGCTCGGCGGAATGATAAAATCGTGCTGGAAGATTTGCTCCATAAAAAGTCACCCTCTGTGCCGCATTGTATTGATCATAGTATAAAATACCACGCCTGCCCGGCGCTTTGCAAGCGTACAAACGGGACCATTGGAAAAGTTTATAAGAAGCGCGAAAAAACGCAGGGAGAAATCGGCATATCTAACAAGATTTAATTTCCAGCCCTGCAAGCCCTTGCAAAGTCTGTGCAAATCCGCTACAATACACGTGGTGTCAGTTCGGAACGAAACTCCGGGCCGGCACTATATTTTGTGCCAAAATTCCAGCTGGCGCTATTTTGAATCTATATCTTGTGTTTTTGTTACCCTTTTGCTATTGACATTCAGAACATCTGGTGTTATGGTAACGGGGACGTCTGAGAGGGGGAACCACTGTGCTGGTATCGGGTCTGCAAAAGCTGACGCTTCTGGATTATCCCGGAAAGGTGGCCTGCACGGTGTTCACCGGCGGCTGCAACTTCCGCTGCCCCTTCTGTCACAATGCTTCTCTGGTTCTGCCGGAGGAGCTTTCGCATGATAGCAGCGAAAGCCAGGCGCTCTCCTTCCTCAGAAAGCGCGTGGGCGTCCTGGACGGCGTCGCCGTCACAGGGGGCGAGCCGCTCCTGCACCCGGACATGGCGGATTTCCTGAGGGAGATCAAGGACATGGGCTTTCTTGTGAAGCTGGACACCAACGGCTCCTTCCCCGACCGCCTTATCGCGCTCGCGGAGGCGGGACTTGTGGACAGGGTCGCCATGGACATCAAGAACGACCCGGCCCTCTACGCAAAGACCGTGGGGCTGGAGCGCTTCGATCTTGCGGGTGTGACCCGGTCCAAGGACTTTCTGCTCTCGGGCGCGGTGGACTATGAGTTTCGCACCACGGTGGTCCGGGGCCTGCACACGAGAGAGAGTCTGCTCGCGGCGGCGGAATGGATCCGCGGCGCGAAGGAATACTATCTCCAGCAGTACAAGGACTCCGGCGCGATCCTCAACGCCGAGGGGCTCGGCGCCTTTGACGAGAGAGAGATGCATGCCCTTGCCGACGCCGTGCGGGAGATCATCCCGGCGGTACAGGTGAGAGGCGTTTAAGCCAGACTGTTTCATTACTTAGAGAGATATATGGGGGTAAGAGATATGTACCAGGTAGTAAAGCGCGACGGCAAGGTGGTCGACTTTGACCTTGTCAAGATCGCGGACGCCATCAAGAAGGCGTTTGACGCCACGCAGACCGAGTATAACGACAGCATCATCGACTTTCTGGCCCTGCGGGTCTCGGCGGACTTCCTGCCGAAGATCAAGGACGGCAAAGTCGCCGTGGAAGATATCCAGGACAGCGTGGAATCTGTCCTGTCCCGGGGCGGCTACGACACGGTGGCCAAGGCCTACATCCTCTACCGCAAGCAGCGCGAGAAACTGAGAAACACCAAGTCCTCCTACCTTGACTATAAAGAGACCGTGGACAAGTACCTCAATATCGAGGACTGGCGCGTCAAGGAGAACTCCACCGTCACCTATTCCGTGGGCGGCCTCATCCTCTCCAACTCCGGCGCCATCACCGCCAACTACTGGCTCAGCGAGGTCTATGACCAGGAGATCGCCAACGCCCACCGCAACTGCGACATCCATCTGCATGACCTCTCCATGCTGACCGGCTACTGCGCAGGCTGGAGCCTGAAGCAGCTGATCCAGCAGGGTCTCGGCATCCCGGGCAAGATCAACTCCTCCCCGG
>CAMHEN010000038.1 GCA_946184165.1 uncultured Clostridia bacterium
GCGTGGAAGGTCTGCAGCGCCTGTTCGGTGAAAAGCCCGCGAAGATCCTGATCGACGTCAAGGGCATGTTCCCTCTCAAAGAGCTGGAAAAGAGCGATATCATCTGGTGGAGGCTGTAAGACAAAACGAGCGTTTTGCTTCAGGCCCCGTATCAGAAAAACGAAGGAGAAACACAGCATTGCTGTTGAGAGGCAACGCCTTTTTTGCGTTTCTCATGCAGTTATAATCCCGGGCAAATACGTGTTTTGCGTATCTGCCCGGGATTCTTGTCATATGTTATACTAGAACCTCATAAAAACCTTTAATTTCTTAAAGGTTTTTATAGCACCGTAAGGTGCGTAGAGGTTCTGTATGAGACGCATTTTCAGCGCCTTTGCGCTGAAAATGCCGCGGGAACCGCGGCCTATCTGATTAAATCTTTTAATCAGATAATAGTATTAGTCTGCCCCGGCACGCGGGATCAGCGACCGACGCCGGCAGACTTTTTCCGCTGGTACAGCATGCTGTCCGCCTGGCGGATATAGGCGATCAGCGGCTGCTTTTGGTCCGTACAGCAGGCATAGCCCATGGTCATCGCGAGCTTGTAGGGTTTATCCTTCGACAGCTCTTCCAGGAAAGCGTTCACATCCCGGATGAGCGCCTCGGGATCGGCTTCCACATCCTTGTCCGGCTGCCACGAGAGCAAGAACTCATCCCCGCCGTAGCGTGCCGCAAAGCCGCCGTAGCGACCGATCGTGCGCTTCAGCGCCTGACTGCAGAGAACGAGCGCCTCATCCCCCACCGTATGTCCGTAAGTATCGTTGATCTTCTTGAAGCTGTTCAGGTCGCCCATGTACAGGTACAGCGGCTTTTTCTCCGACACGTTCTTCAGTCTGTCGGCCAAATATTCCTCCGCCTTGCGGCGGTTATTCATGCCGGTCAGTGCGTCGGAATTGATGTTGGCCTCCTGCATGGTGATGAAGATCGCGACAATGACGTTAAATATGGCCGCCGGAAGAATGGACGCCTTCGTCAGAGAACCGTCCGCCAGGATAAAGACAATGATGAGGAGGACGAGGCCAAGCAGCGTGGCGTTCGCCTTGCGCAAAAACTTTGTGTTTTTCCGAAAGATATTGGCAAGCGATACCCCCGCCACGATCAGCAGATAGAGACTGACAGACGCCAGCGTCACAAGGTACATCGGCCCGTGGATAAAGTGCCCGTCTTTATCGAGATAGAATACCAGCCCCGTCCACGCAGTCGTGGCGATCATCAGTGTGGAAAACAGCGCAGGCAGCCACGGCAGCCACATGCCCGCGCCGGACTGCAGACGCTTGAGCTGCTGCTTTTCTACAGCGAAGAAAAAGAAGGAGGTGGCGCAGTTCGTCACCGTCAAGAGACTGAGCGTGCAGACGATCATCATGGCGCTCCTCGGAAGCGCAAGCAGATCATACTCCGCCAGCGTCCAGATGTTGTTGAGCACCAGATATGCCATATGCGTGACGATCAGGGCATAAAACCACATGTATTCGCCCTTTCTGGCAATATTTCGGTCTGTCTTTGACAAGATAAGAAGGTCCAGCATCAAAAAGGTCAGTTGAAAAACGCTGAACGCAATCAAAACGTCATAGTTCAAAGAAACGCCTCTTTTCTCTTTCCTCAAAAAGCGAAGCTCCTACCGACCGCATCCCGCCGCATGCGGCTGAAGATTCATGATATGCATTGCAAAATGGGATTCGATTCATTTTTATGATTATAATTATTATAATCTCATTTGGTGTATAAAGCAAGACTTTCCAATGCATTTGGGTGAAACAACCACAAGAAAATTTGTCTGCCGCGCTGCACCGTTTTCGGGACAGGCGGATCCTGCCCCCGGGGCGATACCGTCGGATCCGGTGCAGGTGGGTTCGGGACAAGAGATATGATACGCTGCGGGATCAGGACGATCAAAGTGCAGACAGGCCCGGCGCATTTGAGAAAAGGACCGCGGCAGATCGCATTTATAATTACAGGGATGGGCTTTTCCCTCCCCTGACGGAAATCGTTTCATACTGATTTTCATTAATTAGTAGACAGTGTCTACTTCTTATAGCGCCGTATGGCGCGTTGAAAATCGTATGAGACGTCAGCTGCGTCAGCAACTGTATGCCGCCGCAGACGCATCTTTTCCATAAGTCATGTCGACTTTTTATTGAATAATAGTATCAGGGCGTAAATAATGTACGGGTATTTCGCAAAACGCTGCGATTTCGCCGTACATTTTTTCGTTGCTGTTCTGTGCTGCCGGAAGGGGCAAGCCCCTCCCCTTTCAGGGGCAGCAGCTTTTCTGTCCGGAGTCTCTTTTATGTATCGTCACACAGGACCGTGATGATGATCGGAGACAGCCCGGCCTCTCTGATGCACGAAAGATCGGCCTCCATCACCGGCTGTCCTCTCATGACGGACTCCCCCTCCGTGACCTGGGGGCACAGCCCTTTGCCGTTCAGGGTAAAGGTATCCAGACCAATCAGAAGCAGGATCTCCATGCCATCCGTTGTCCGGAAGGTCAAGGCGTGGCTGGTGTCGGCGATCTCCCGGACCACACCGTCGCAGGGAGAGAGGATGTGCCCGTTCTCGGGCATGATGCCGATACAGCTGCCGATCACGCCGGAGGAGAACATCACATCGGGGATCTGCTTCATCGGCACAGTCACCCCTCCCACAGGGGCTGTGAGCGGCAGCCGCGCCCGGTCGTACAGGCTGCCCACCGGCAGTGCCTGGCCCGCCTCAACCCGTACGGGTTTCTTCCTGCTCATGCGTTTGAAGGAGGCCGTGCGCAGGGCTGCGGTCTCTTCGCCGGGAAGGATCGACTCAAAGCAGAGCTCCTCTTCGCGATAGAAGAGCTTGGTGATCAGGTAGCCCCCGACATAGCTGATGCACAGGGCCGCAAGATACAGGAGAATGCTTCTCGCCGAGCCGCCGGGGCCAGCGGTCATGACAAAGGCGCCCAGGAGACCCGAGGGGCCCCAGGTGACGGAGGCCACCTGAGCGGCCATGATAAAGGCGCCTCCGAAGCCCGCGCCGAGCCCCGCCGTGAGGAAGGGCTTTCCCAGCGGAAGCGTGACCCCGTAGATCAGCGGCTCCCCCACGCCCAGAAGACCGGCCGGCAGCGCGCCGGAGATCACCGCGCAGAGATTCTCGTTCCCAACCTTTTTGGCTTTTTTCCAGAGTGCAAGGGCCGCGCCGACCTGTCCCGCTCCCGCCATACAGAGCGCCGGATAGAGCGTAACAAAGCCCAGCTCCTGCAGCTGGACGCTGTAGAGCGCGACAAGCCCGTGATGCATGCCCGCGGCAACCAGCGGCAGGAAGGCCGCCGCCGCGAAGTAGCCCGAGATCGCCCGGATGATGACGTTTTCGGAGAGACAGGCCCTGCCGAAGAGCCACACGATGCCGCCGGAGGCATAGCCGAAGAGCGGCATGATGAAGACGACATAGGGGATCACGCAGAGGAACATGGTGAGCAGGGGCGTGAAAACCACATCGACGGAGGCGGGGATGGCGGAGCGGATCGTTTTTTCCACAACAGCGATCAAAAGGGCCCCCGCGATGACGGCCAGGACTCCGCCCTTCCCGCTGCACAGGACCGAATCCAGCGGGATCGCGTCGTTATAAAGACCCATGATGGAGGCGATCCGGTTGATGCCGTCAAGGGACGTGAGCATGCCCAGCATGCCGCCCAGGATGGGAGTCCCGCCGAAGCGCTCCGCTGCGCGATAGCCTGCCCATGCGGTCAGGAAGGTCATCATGGAGGCATTGATGAGTGTCAGGATCTGGTGGATAAAAGCCCAGACGCCGCTCTCTGCATAGTTCGGCACCGCCTGTGAGATGAGCGACGCGACCCCGCCGCAAAGCCCGGCGCAGATGATGCCGGGGAGCAGCGGGATAAAAATATCTCCGATCGCTCTCAGGGCGTTCCGGATTCTGTTCCTTTTCATGGCTCTCTCCTCACGGCGCTCTCAGGGCTTGCGGTCGGACGGCCCCAGATAGAGGAAGCTCAGCATCGTGATGTCATCGAACTGCTCCGCCCCATTCACAAAGCTGTCGATATCCCGTTTCATATTGGCAAGGACCTGCTTCGGCTCGGCGTCCGGGTCTCTGTTCAGCGCCGCCAGCATGCGCTCGGCGCCGTAGAGCTCATTCTGTCCGTTCGTCGCCTCCGCGACTCCGTCCGTGTACACGAAAAAGCTGTCGCCCGGATGGAGTTCAAAGGCGTGCTGCCTGAAGGGGATATCCGCTATGCTGCCTACCGGCAGGGAATGTTTGTAAATCTGCAGTTCATAGCGTCCGCCTGCCCGGCGCAGCACCGGGTGCTCGTGCCCGGCGTTTGCCGCAATCCCCTTCCCTGTGGAAATCTCCAGCACCGCGCACCATACGGTCACGAAGAATTCCTCCTCGTTGCGCTCACAGAGCTGGTTATTTACACTCGCGAGGGTCTCCGCGGGGTCCTTTCCGTTCTGCAGGCCGGCCTTGATGAGCACCCTGGAGACCATCATCAGCAGCGCCGCGGGCACCCCCTTACCGGATACGTCCGCCATCACAAAGCCAAGGTGGTCGTCATCAATCAGGAAGAAATCGTAGAAGTCGCCGCCCACCTCCCTGGCTGGCGTCATGCTGGCATAGAGGCGGAACTCTTCCCGGTCGGGGAAGGGCGGAAACTGGCTGGGGAGCTGACTTGTCTGGATGCGGCTCGCCATGTCGAGCTCCGCGCCGAGCCGCTCTTTCTCGGCGGTGACGCGCTTGATCTGTTCGATATACTGTACGGTTCTGGCAGACTGCTTGGCAAAGGATTCCGCGAGGACCTCGATCTCGTCGCCGGTCCGGTACACGTCTTCCATCAGGAACTGTTTGTTCCGAACGCCCTGGGACGCCACGCGCCGGGTGATGGTGTTCAGAGGGTCGGTGATCCGGCCCGCGACGGAGAAGGCGGAGGCAAGCCCCGTCGCCACGATGAGCGCCACCAGAAGGATCAGGATGTTTCGGGCATGGAACATCTCCTTGTGAAACGTGTCGACCGCGTCGCTCCGGAAGCTCTCATACTGATCCTCCAGACCGTTTTCGATGTAGATCTGCTTCTGTGTATCGTAGGTCTCGTTCACGAGGCGTTCCACTCTGCTCGACTGGTAAAAGAACACCGCCGTATAGGCTGCGATCACAAGGACGATCATGATCAGCACCAGGCTGAATATCTTTCTGCGGATACCGCCCGCGAAGATTTTCCTCAATTTATCCATGGCCGCCTCCCTAAGATGAGGTACTGATTTCCCCGTTTTCTCTTAAGGCAGCACCGCGGAATCTGCTCTTGCCGCATTATGCGGTGCTGCCCTTTCTTTTCTCTTTGATCGAGCGGATCTCCCGGATGACGAGCTTGATGTCGATGGGCTTTGCAATGTGCCCGTTCATGCCGGCGGCCATACACTCGGCGACGTTTTCCGAGAAAGCGTCCGCCGTCATGGCGATGATGGGGATGTTGGCGGCCCAGGGGTTGTCAAGGCTGCGGATGGCCTTTGTAGCGTCGAGACCGTTCATCTCCGGCATCTGGATGTCCATGAAGATGAGCGCATAGCTCTCCTCTTCGGCCTGCGCCATCTTGTCCACGCAGATCCGGCCGTTCTCCGCCCGGTCGGCGGTGATGCCAAACATCTCGAGCATGGCGGAGATGATTTCCCAGTTGATGTCGTTGTCCTCCGCCACCAGGATGTGCAAGCCAGCGAGATCCGAGTAATCATCCTCCGGCTCGGCGGACCTGGATTCCGTGCCCAGAAGCTCGTTGATCTTGTCGTAGAGCGTGGAGCGGAACAGGGGCTTGCTGATGAAGCCGTTGACCCCGGCCTCTTTGGCGCTGTCCTCAATATCGGACCAGTCGTAGGCTGAGATCAGCAGAATCGGGATATGCGGGTCGATCTCGCTGCGGATGCGCCGGACGGTCTCGATGCCGTCCATCTCCGGCATACGCCAGTCCACGATCACAATGTTGTAATCACGGCCCTGCTCGTGCCGGCAGGTGATCATGCCGAGGGCCTCCGTGCCGCTTTCGGCGGTCTCCGCCCTCACGCCGAGGGATTCGAGCGTGTCCCGCGCCGTCTGCAGCAGGATGTTATCGTCGTCCACGATCAGGACGTCCATCGGGTCAAGGCGCATATCCTCACGCTGCCGTTCGGCAACGGGGATCTCGATCGCTATGGTGAAGGTGGTTCCCTCGCCCGGGGCGCTTCGGCAGTCGATGGTGCCGCCCATCAGGTCTACCATCTTCTTCGTGATGGCGAGACCGAGACCGGTGCCCTGGATGCTGTTGACGCGGCTGTCCGTCTGGCGGGAGAAGGGCTGGTACATCTTTGCCATGAATGCGGGGCTCATGCCGATGCCGGTGTCCGCCACCACGTAAGTCAGCTTCACGCAGTCGGGGCGGGTCCCCGGCTCCTCCCGGAGGTCGACGCTGACGCTCCCGCCGGGCTCGGTGTATTTGATGGCGTTGGATAGGATGTTGATATAGATCTGATTCAGGCGGAGCTGGTCGGCATAGAGGTATTCTTTCTCCATGCGGTTGATGCGGAAGTTGAATTCGATGTTCTTCTCCTTGATCATCGGCTGGGAGATGTTCACGAGGTTTTCCACTGTCTCCACGATGGAGAAGGTCAGAGGGCTGAGGGTGAGCTTGCCGCTCTCCACCTTGGAGATATCCAGGATGTCGTTGATCAGCGTGAGCAGATGGTTGCTCGCGAGGCCGATCTTCCGCAGGTTTTCCCCGACGGCCGCCGTATCCCCGAGATTTCTTTCGGCGATGGTCGTGAGCCCGATGATCGCGTTCATGGGCGTGCGTATATCGTGGGACATGGTGGAAAGGAAATCCGTCTTGGCCCTGTTCGCCGATTCGGCTTCCCGCGCCATGGCCTGCAGGCGGCGATTGAAGTCCTGCATGTACAGCATGTCGATGACAAACAGGATCACAAGGCTCGCGGAGACTACGCTGATGAGGAGCCAGTTCTCGATATCCGCGTTCAGATTTGCCTCCGGGATCATGCTGAGCAGGACCCAGCCGTCCGTGGAGACGATCGGCGTATGGGCGACGATCGCCGTCTGGCCCTTGGAATCGTGCATGGAGAAGGAGCCGGTGGTTGTGAGGATCTGCTGCGTCAGGGCAGTGATCTGTGCGGGGTCGGACCCGTTATAGGATTTGTAAAATTCAAAGAAGCTCGCGTTTTTGAAGGAGCGGCCCTTAATGATATAGTTCCCGTCCGTGTCGATCATCGAGAACTCCGCGTCCTCAAACTCCTCCTGGGGGAAGATCCACTTGTCCTCCATATCCTCGATGGGGACGACGCGCAGCAGCAGCGCATCCTTCCTCTGCCCGTCTTCCATGATCGTGACCCGGTTGCAGAAGGCCAGGGACTGCGCCCCGTTCACAGGGTTTGTAAAGGCTCTTGTGACATTGATCGCCTTGCCGATCTCGGAGATCCAGCCGATATCGTGAAAGAGCGAATAGTTTGTGTAGGATACCGCGAAAGAGTCAGGAGATCTGGGGTTGGCGCGGGTTGAAAGCCCTGTCAGTGTGTCGCGGTAGAGGATATGCGCGGAGGAGTTGGCGAGCACATGAGATTCCCGGATAAACTCAACGGCGTCCTCAAGAGACATGTCCCTGCCGTCTATGTATTGGGCCCAGACGTCGCAGATCCGCTGCTCCCCTTCCAGATAGTTCTTCGTCACCCGCTCCAACGTCTCTGTCGTATGCCGGAAGTTTTCCACCTGATGGCGGTACACATTCCTGCTTTCATAGCTCGAATATATCACGACGAAGATAAGGATCCCCGCCATGAGAAGTATATTGATAATCGCAATCCTTTTTCTTTTCATCTGTATTCACCCCGACCCGGTCCTGTACGCACTTCGGGAAGCGCACAGGCCGAACCGCCGCACACCGGAAAACAGCGGCGGACCACCGGTCCCGGCACTGTAATCTTTCAACGGCTGGCACATAAAATTTCAAGCTAAAGTATATCACAAACCCGGACGTTTTTACAGTCCCAATCTGCAGCGGCAGGCAGCGTTTTTTGCCCTGCTGAGCGGGTACTGTCTGCGGGCATAGGAAAAGGCTCTGAAAGGATCGGCTTTCTGCGTCTTTCGGTCTCTGTCAGGGGATCGTCACCCGCACCGTGGTCCCGCCTCCCTCGCGGGGCAGGATCTCCAGCTTCCCGCCGCACATCATTGCGAGGCGCTGCCGGATGTTCCGGAGCGTGGTATGCGGACTGCCGTCGTCCACCGGGTCAAAGCCGGGGCCGTTGTCCTCCACGGTAATCTCGCTGCCGGAGTCGGTGTTCCGGGTCCGCACCAGGATGTGCAGCGGTCCTGCCTCCGGGTCCATGCCGTGCTTCACGGCGTTTTCCACGATGGGCTGCAGCGTCAGCGGCGGCAGGCGAAACACAGTGTGGGGCGTATTGAATTCCACGAAGAGGAGATCCTCAAACTGGGCCTCCTCCACGGCCAGATAGGCGCGGGTATGCTCCAGCTCCTCGGCAAAGGGGATGGTCCCGTCGCTCGCAATGGCGTTCAGGTTCCTGCGCAGGTAGGTGGTGAAGTCCATCGTGACCTGCTGGGCCTTCTTGGGGTCAAGCTCACAGAGATGGTAGATGCTCGTCATGGTGTTGTAAATGAAGTGGGGCCGCATCTGCAGGACCATGATGCTCGCGCGCTGATCGGCGATCTCCCGCTCCCGGCGCAAGTCCTGCTCGATCTGGTCAGAGAGGATGATACTGTACATGGAGAGCGCCGCAAGGACAAAGCTCACGTCGATCAGCGGGAACGCATCGATGAAAAAATGCGCCGGTATCACGATCGTCAGCGGGAGTGTGGCAACAAGGAAGCTGTGGAAGAGCTTTCGGGAGAGCTTTTTGCGCCGGCGAATCACAGCCGCCAGATTGAGGAGCATGATCACGGACAGCGGGGCAATCAGAAGCGGATACAGCGGGCCGCGGAAAAACTGCAGGTCCGGCGTAAATTGGTACATACTGGTTGTGAACTGCGAAAACGTCATCAGCAGGAGGAAGACGATCCAGAACCCCAGGATGGCGCGGAGAAACGAGCTGTGCCATATATCCTCCCCGCAGCAGTGCAGCAGATATACCGCCAGCAGGGGCAGGAGCATGGACATCAACAGCGTCTCCGAATACTCGACGATAAGCAAAACCGTCACCGAACCTTGGAGCAGATAGATCATCATATCCAAAAGTGTGAGGGTACTGACCAGCATCAGGACGGTGAAAAAAGTCAGAAAGAAGCGCTTGCTCCAGCGGTCGATGCCGGGCATGATGACGATGAACCACACGCCCATCACCGACAGCAGCAGGGCCGCACCGCAGAGGGAGACATAGAAAAAGTCCAGCCATTGATTCACTCCCCCGCACCCCCTGTCGAAAACGGATAGCGCAGGTTTTTGAGCTGGGCCCGGACACCCTCCGCCGTGATGGGCTTGAGCATGAAGCCGCTGGCCCCGGTGCTCCACGCGTCCAGGGAGTAGCCGCTGTAGGCGGTCAGGAAGACCACGTTTGTGCGGGGATTGATCTCGAGCAGGGTGCGGCAGAGGTCGAGCCCGCTGGTATTGCCGAGCTCGATATCCAGAAAGGCGAGGGCGACTCTGTTTGTCTTCGCGAAATCGACGGCCTCCGACGGCCGCGTAAAGCCCGTGACCGCAGCGTTCGGCAGGACCTCCTCCAGAACGGGCAGGCCGCCCGTGAGGATGAGCTTCCTGTCGTCCACCAGGATGACGTTGGGCAAATCGTCACTCTCCGCGGCAGCGTTCAGCAGGGTGTTGAGGTCCACATCCAGGCATCGGGAGAGACGGGCAATCATCACGGCGTCCGGCAGACGGCTGCCGTTTTCCCAGCGGGCCACGGTGGGGCGGGTGACGTACATCCGCTCTGCGAGCTCCCTCTGGGAAAGCCCTCGCTCCGTTCTCAGTTTTCTCAAGGTTTCTGCAAAAAGCATGCTCATGATGCCGCGCTCCCCATTCTGTCTTTGGCAATACCGTGCAAAACGCCTGCGGCATATGCCGAGAAAAACCAGAATCAGGTTCTTCTCGGCATTTGCTCTTGTCGCATGAAGCGGTATTGCCCTTTTCTTTTTATATAGTTTAACCACCGGATATGATAAAAGCAAGCAGAAAAATCGAGCCCGTGTGACATTCTGGAACCCCTCTTGAAAGAAATGCGGAAGACTTGGTACAATAACTTGATTTATAGCATATTTTATTGTGGGAAGCGGTCGGACTTCGGACTATTGTATCATGTAAAAGGAGAGTGACTGCTTTGTTAAGTTACTATACGCTGCTGATCATACTCTCCTGGATGGCTTTGGCTGTGCTCTGTATCCTGGTCCGGGAGAACCTCTGGATCCCCGGTGAAGACAAGCGGCGCTTCTATCTTACATACGGGATCATTGCGCTCTCCGCTCTCGCGGAGTGGACCGGCATTCAGCTCAACGGTCGGGAGAGTCTGCAGGCATGGGTGCTTCACCTTGTGAAGTGCGCCGACTACATCCTCACCCCCATGGCGGGGGGCGCCATCGTGGCTCAGATGAAGCTGCGCGACAAGTGGCACAAGGCTCTCATGATGGTCCTCCTTGCCAACACGGTCTTTCAGATCGTGTCTATCTTCACCGATTGGATGATCGTCATCGACGCCCACAACCGCTATTCCCACGGCCCGCTCTATGCGGTCTACATTCTGGTCTATCTCCTGGTGATCGCTCTGGTGGCCGCCGAGTTTCTGGTATACGGGCTTCAGTACCGCAGGCAGAACCGGGCCTCCCTCTATTCCATCCTGCTGCTTGTGGTTGTCGGGATCGGCATGCAGGAGAACCTGGGCGGAGAAATCCGGACGGCGTATATCGCCATCACCTTGGGCGCAGCGCTCATGTTTATCCACTATTCCGAATTCTATCAGATGAGCACGGATGAGCATATGAGGCTGCAGCGCGAACAGCTCATGACGGATGCTCTCTCCGGCGCGGCCAGCCGCCACGCCTTTATGAAGGCTGTGGAAAGGATACGGAACACGACCGGTATCCCCAACGACCTGGCCGTCTTTACCGTCGATATCAACGGGCTGAAGGGCGTAAACGACACCCTTGGCCATAACGTGGGGGACGATCTTATCGTCGGCGCCGCCCATTGCATCGATAAAGCCGCCAGGGGCAAGGGGAAATGCTACAGGACCGGCGGCGATGAGTTCGTCATTCTGGGCAGGATGGGAAAGGAAACCGCGGATGAGCTTCTCCTTTGTCTCGAGCGGGAGACCGTGATGTGGAGCCGGGACCAGGTTACGGAGCTGAGCCTTTCCGTCGGATATGCACTCGCCGCAGAGCACCCGGGAGTCACGATCGATAATCTTCTGAAATCGGCGGACGAGGCTATGTATGCCGCAAAGGCCGCCTATTACCGCAAAAACGGACTCGATAGAAGAAACTCACACTGACAGGCTTTGTCGATGCATGCAGGCATTTCCCGTCGGCGGAATATGCAAGGGCCGGTCCCGGGGACCGACCCCTTTTTTATCGCCGCCTCTCCCCTCTCCGGGCCGTGATCCGGCGCATCTGCTGTTGATACGGCGCGGTTTGTCTGATATAATCGACATATACGTATTTCAGGAACATAGAACGCCGCAGAGCGGCCCGGCGGAACGACTTGCGGCGTTTCACCGGCATGTCATTATGAGGGAGGAATACAGCCATGCGCATCGGGAAAGAAGAATCGGAAGAGCTGCAGAGTCTGCGGCGGGATCTCGTCGACCCGGTGAAGAGCTTTCTCACGGAGGTCCGCAGGGACACCGTAGGCGACGCGAAGCGTTTCTATTCCGCCCAGGCGCAGAAAGGGATGCGCAGCGCGCAGACAGCCCGGGACAAGGCGAAGGCCCGGGCTGCGGCAATACGGCGGGAGCAGGAGGAGATGCAGCGGCGCCGAAAGGCCCTGATGAAGCGGGGCATGATCGTCTTTGCGCTGCTGGCCCTGTTCTGCATCGTGGTGATCACGGCGGCGCTTTCAGCCCACGCGGAGGAGCCGGAGCTGCTCCGTCTCGGCGAGGCCCGCCTCGCGGCGGTCCCGCCGGACTATGAGGGCGCGGCGCAATGCTATCGGCGCGCCGGCGCCGGAGGCTGCGCGGAGGCCTACTTCCGTCTCGCAGAGATGTACGAAAAGGGGCTTCTGAACGTGGGAAACCCCTGCACGGACGATCTGGAGGCCCTGGGCAGGGCGCAGGCGCAGAAGTATTACACCCTCGCCGCCCGGGGCGGCTGGGAGCCCGCGCAGCAGAAGATCTCAGAGAGCTTTCAAAGCATCACCCCGGAGGAGGCCCGCGCCCTCATGGAGGAGGATCCCGCGTGCATCATCCTTGATGTGAGGACGGACGCAGAATATGCCGCGGGGCACATCCCGGGCGCTGTCTGCATCCCCGTTGAGACCATCACCGCACCGCCGGAGCTGCTGCCGGAGTATGACCGGACGATCCTTGTCTACTGCCGGAGCGGGCGGCGGAGTCTGGAGGCCGCCCGGAAGCTCGCCGGGCTGGGATATACCGCCGTGATGGATTTCGGCGGCATTCTCGACTGGACGGGAGAGCTTATTGCCTCGGAGCCGCCAGCCCCGTGATCGCTTCCATACACGCAGAAAGACCCCCCTGACCGATGGTCAGGGGGGGTCTTTTCGTATTATTCGGGCCGAACGCCGATGACGATGTGGTGGTCGTCGCTGTTTCTGGTGCGGATGGACTGGAGGATATACCTTTTCAGCGCCCCGCCTTTCCTCATGCGGAACGGAAGGCTGATCCCCTCGTCCTGGCCGGCACACTGGATAAGCCGCTCACAGCTGAGCTCCCGCTTCACGCTCTCGAGATCCTCCTCACAGATGTCGCCGAAGAGCTTCTCCCGGATGTCCAGACTGAAGTCCGTGCCGCCGGGGCGGATCTCCATCTCGCTGTCCGCGCCGGAGTAAAACTCGAGATAGTAGTCAGTCGTCACGTCCACGTAGAAGATGCTCTCAAAATCGCTGGTGAGGGCCTTGGAGATGCTGATACCGGTTTTCTTGACGGTGTTCTGCGTCTCCGGGTCCACCTTGCTGCGCTCAATGAGGAAGCGGTCGAAGGCCTCCGGCGGGACAGGCTTGGAGAAGTAGTAGCCCTGTACGAGATCGCAGCCCATGGCCTTGAGCACAAGATACTGCTCCTCGGTCTCCACACCCTCGGCCACGACGGGGACATGCAGATAATCGGCGATGTCGATGATAAGCTCGATCATGCGCATATCGCGGGTCTCGCCGAAGGCGCTGCGCACAAAGCTCATATCCAGCTTCAGGGCGTCGATCGGGAGCTGCGAGAGCATCCCGAGGGAAGAATAGCCCGTGCCGAAGTCGTCCATCTCGATGCGAAGGCCCATCCCGACACCGCGCAGCTCCCGCGCGGTCAGGATCACCTGTTCGGAATCGCCGGTGTAGGCGGACTCCGTGATCTCCAGCATGAGATCCTCCGGGCTGAGTTCGTATGCCTCCAGGATCTCCAGGAAGATACTCTTGAGATTGGGAGTCAGCATGTCGATGCGCGAGACGTTCACGGACACCGGCACGGAGAAGCCGAAGCGGTTCTTCCAGTCCCGGATCTGGGCCGCGGTCTCCCGCCAAACAAAGGTGTCCAGCTCAAGGATGAGGCCGTTGTCCTCCAGAAGCGGGATGAAGATGCCGGGGTTTATCATGCCGAGCTCGGGGTGATCCCAACGCACCAGCGCCTCGGCGCTGGAGAGGACGGGCTGGTCGGGCCGGATGTCGTACTTCGGCTGGAAGAAGACCTTGAAGCGCCTGTCCTTGAGAGAGGGTCTGAAATCCTCCAGCAGGCGGGCCTTGTAGAGCTCCGCCTTGTGCATCTCGATATCATAGATGCCGACAGCCTTGAGATAGCTGGACTTCACGGTGTTGGAGGCGATCTTGGCGTAATCGAAGCGACGCTCGATCTCGAGGGCCTTGTCCACATTTGCGTACACGCCGAGGCGCAGACGCACACGGTTCGAGGCCAGCTCATCCTCCGAAAGGCCCTCCGACGCCCGGTCCAGGAGCGTACCGTAGTCCTCCTGGTGCGGGCAGTAGAGCAGGAAGGTGTCCGCCCCCCTGCGGCAGCCGAAGCCGCCGACCTCGCGCGCGATGACACGGATGCGCTCGCCGATGCGGGCGAGTACGCTGTCGCCGTACTGCTTGCCGTAGCGCTCGTTGATCATGTGGAAGCGGTTGATGTCGATGACGATGGCATCCATGGGCATGTCCGTATAGTGTCTGTCGAACATGCGGACATAACGCAGGAAATAGTCGAGGTTGAAGAGCTTTGTGAGACTGTCACGCTCGGTAGACTGGATGATGTTGCGCTTTTCAGACAGCTCTATGCAGCGGTTTGCGCGGGCAAGGACGATCTCGGGACTCGGGTAGGGCTTGGGAATAAAGTCCATGGCGCCCATCTTGAGACACTCCACTTCCGAGCTCTGGTCCGCCGTCAGCACGATCACGGGCAGGTCGCGGTACTCTGCCTCCTCCCGCATGATCTTCAAAACCTCCATGCCGCTCATGCGGGGCATCTGAAGGTCCAGCATGACAAGGGCGATCTCATCCTTGTGGGCTTTGAGCTGACCCAGCGCCTCCACGCCGTCTGAGGCGTAGAGCACATCATACCGGGTCGCCAGGATATTGCCCAGCATCATGAGATTGACGGCCTCATCCTCCACAATGAGGACATGGCGCTTGAGGCGCAGGAGATCCTCGTCATTCGGCACGGGAAGGATCGGCTTTGCCGCGTCCTCGGCATCGTCCCGCGTCACGGCGCCGAGGCCCTTGAGGAGCTTCTTCTCCTCATACATGAGCTCGTCCGCGCGCTCAAAGACGCTGTGGAAATTGGTGTCCTCCCCCGGTCTGTATTCCCCGAGACCGCCGGAGACCACGACGCCGCCCGTGCCGATATGCTCCACAGATCTGTCGTGCAGGGCGAGGAGCAGCTCCTTGCGGATGACATAGTCGCGCCCGCTCATGATGACCACAAACTCGTCCCCGCCGATGCGGTAGACGGGGCTGTGCTGGAAGATATCGCAGATCATGAGGAAGGCTTTGCAGATATATTCGTCCCCCGCCTTGTGGCCGAGGGTGTCGTTGATCACTTTCAGGCCGTTCACATCGCAGACCGCGACAGCAAAGTTGGTGCTGCTGCCCTCTTCGATGGCGGCGTTGATGTCCTTCTCATGGCGAAGATAGGCGTGCTTGCTCTTCGCGCCGGTGAGGGGGTCCTTGAAGGCCGTCTCCCGCGCCGCGTCGCGCTCCTGCACGGCCACGCGCTCCCACTTTTTCATGGAGACGTGGTTAATCAGCATGGCGGCAAGCGCCATGAGAAACAGGCCGCTCACAAGGAGGGTGTTCATCGTGTCCGTGCGGTGGATATCGTCGAGCTTCTCCTGGATAAAAGCGGCCTCGCCCGCGCTGCCGGCTTCGGCGGAGCTGCTGTAATAATCCCGGATGGCATAGACCGCCTCGTTCGTGGTCTGTTCATCCATGCGGGCAGACCAGATCAGCGCCATGAACACCACGAGCGCGAGCAGCACGATCCACACGATGATCGCCTTGCCGAAGCGGCGGGCATGGTCCTTTCGGATGATCCGGCGGAAAAAGAAGAAGCCGATGATCGTCCACACCATGAAGAGGATATAGGTCTCGGTCTCCAGCATCTCGTCCCCGAAGACGCTCGGCATAAGGAGGTAGACGCCGAAGACGATCATAACGGCGAGGCCGATAAAGCCCGTCACGATCTCATGACGGCTCCGCTCCTTCTGCGCGACCTTGCAGGCGGCGGCGGAGACGAAACCGTAGAGCATGGTCGCGCCGAGCGTCGTCACGTCCACGATCCAGCCGATGGCGGTTCTGCCCACGAAGAGGATCGGGACGCTGAGCCCCGCGACGAGGAGCATGGTGTTTGCGGGGACCTGTTTTTTATTGAGCTTTGCAAAGCGCGCGGGCAGGATATCATCGAGCGCCGCAGCATAGAAGAGCCTGCTCAAAGCCCGCAGGTTTCCGATCAGGCTTGTCAGGATGAGGGAGAGGAGCGCCGCCATCAGGATGCCCACGCCGAAGCCACCGAGGTAGTGCTGCGCGGCATAGAAGGCGGGCAAGCCCTCAATGCCGGAATAGCTGTTCAGATTGCGGATATAAGAGAGCCAGTTTTCATTCCCCGCGGGATAGGCCGTCACGCTCAGGAGCGTGACGAGCATATAGAGCGCGGTCGCGGTGAGGACGGAGGCGACCAGAATCCCGTAGAGCCTGCTCCGCTTGAAGTTATACTCCTCGACAGAGTGGGTGATCGTTTCAAAGCCGATGAAGGCCCAGGGGGAGAGAAGGGCGATGCGCAGGGTCTGGGCGAGCGCTCCCCTCCCCGGCACGAATCCGGGCGCGAGGCCCGCCTTGTTGCCGAGAAGCCCCGCTGCGGCGCAGAGCGCGATGCCCGCGCAGAAGATGCCCGCGAGCACGACCATCGTGCTGGCCGCCGAGGTTTTGCTCTTCATGCACAGGAGCGTCACGGCGCAGATGGCAAGCAGGGTGAGCAGCGCCTCGCCAAGATAGACCTCATACCCGAAGACGGAGAAGAGATAGCCGAATTTGAAGGTGTCGCCGATAAAGTAGCGGGCGAAGAGCGGCAGGCTTGTCGCGTTTGCCCAGAACACGGAGATATAGGTCAGGCTGAGAAACCAGAAGACCAGAAAAGCCCGGTCATAGCCAAAGACCTCCCGCGTGTAGGCGTAGACGCCCCC
>CAMHEN010000039.1 GCA_946184165.1 uncultured Clostridia bacterium
CTGTAAATCTGCTGGCAATGCCTTCGGTGGTTCGAATCCACCTTCCCCCACCAAAAGCACCGCTGCAAAGCGGTGCTTTTTCTATTCCAAGAACAAGGCGGATTCGTATGACTGTACGAATCCGCCTTGTTTCAGTATTCTGTTCTGCGGCCTCAGCCTTTTACGGCGCCGCTGGTCATGCCGGCGATGATCTGCTCCTGGAAGACGATGTAGCCCAGGATGGAGGGGATGATGGAGATGACGATGGCCGCGTACATGGAGACGTAGTCCGTGGAGAACTGGTTTGTAAAGTAGCGGATGCCGACCTGGATCGTGCGGAGCTTCTCCGAGGAGACGATGAGGTTTGCAAAGACAAATTCGTTCCAGCAGGTGAGAAACTCGAAGGTCGCGGCGGTGACGATGCCCGTACGGCTCAGGGGCAGGATCAGATAGAAGAAGCGCCCGAAGAAGCCGCAGCCGTCGATGTAGGCCGCCTCCTCCAGCTCCATGGGCACGGAGTCCATGAGGCCGCGGATGAGGAAAGTGGACATGGGGATGCCTATGGCGCAGTAGAGCAGGATCATACCGCCGTAGGTGTTGTAGAGGCCGAGCTTGTTGATGATGACGAAGTACGGCACCATGAGGGCGTTGAGCGGGACGAGGATGCCCGCCGTGAAGAGCGTGAAGATCTTTTCGCGGCCCTTGAAGCGGAAGCGGGAGATGCAGTAGGCGCCCATGCTCGCGATGATGACGTTGACCGCCGTGGCGGCAAGGCCCACGATCACGGAGTTCAAGAGCATCCTGCCGAGGCCCGCAACGCTGAGGGCGTTCGTATAATTCTTCCACTGGGGCACCTTGGGAAGGGAGAACGGCGACATGGCCTGGAATTCAAAGTTCGTCTTGAGCGAGGAAAGGATCAGCCAGATCAGGGGAAAAAGCGTGTAGACCGCGAAGAAGATGATCAGGATCCAGCGCAGGATCGCGAGGATCAGCTCTTTTCCGTGGAGGGGGGCATGGATCTTGTTTTCACTCATTTCAGCGCCCTCCTTGCCTTTTTGAGCGCCTTGCGCTGCGCCGCCTTGTCGCCGCGGCCCTCAAAGAGCTTGCGGATCGTGACGATGAAGATGACGCCGATGATGATGAGGATCACAGCCGAGGCGCTGGCAAGGCCGTAGTTGGAGTCCTGCAGTTTTTTATACATGTAGAGGACTATGGTCGAGGTCTTGTTTGCCGGGCCGCCGTTTGTGAGCATGTAGACCTGCTCGAACTGCCTCAGCCCCATCACGCTCGCGAGAGTGATGCAGGTCAGAAGCGAGGTGTTTTTGATGAGCGGGATGGTGATGTAGATCGCCTGCTGGAAATCACTCGCGCCGTCGATGACCGCCGCCTCATAATAGGAGGTGTCGATGGTGGTGATGTCGGCCATCATGATGACCATGTAATAGCCGATATAGAAGACCCAGTAGATCAGCACGGCGGGAAAGGCTGTCTTGATCTGTCCGAGCCAGTCGCCTGTCAGATTTCCCAGGCCGATGGAGTTGAGCAGACCGTTGAGCAGACCCGTCTCAGCGTTGTAGATCGCGCGCCACAGCGTAGCGAGAGCGATGCCGGAGATGACCTGGGGGAAGAAATAGACCGTGCGGAAGAACTTCCACCCCTTGGGCTTGCGGGAGAGGATGATCGCCATGACCATCGCGAGCGGCACCTGGATAAAGCCCGCCACCAGCGCCCAGATAACATTGTTTTGTACGGAACGGACAAAAGCCTTGTCCTTGAACATCAGGGTAAAATTGCGCAGACCGCGGAATGCAGGCTCTGCGATACCGTTCCACTTCATAAAGCTGAGAACCACGACGTAGATGACGGGAATCACGAAAAACACCATCATGAGAACGATCGCAGGCCCCAGGAAGGCCACCAGCGGCCCTCTGTCGGAACGCTCTAACTTCAAACAGACCTCCCCTTTCAGGAAACCGGGAATGTGTAGACGAATGCAGGCGCACCCGGGCGGGATATCGCCCCTGCGGCAGTCCCGCCGCAGAATCATTCTGTACCGTCAGTGCTGTGCCGGAGACGGGAAACGCAGCAAGCCCTGCCTCCCGTCTGCGACAGAGAACGAACGATAGGGTGCGTGCTCAGACGCACCCTATCTCGTGATCAAACGTTGATGGACTTACTCGGACATCTCGATGGCGAGCTTGAGCTGATCCACAAAGCCCTGCGCATCAACCTCACCGCTGACCAGCGCGGAGACCGCAGCGGGGAACTCGGTGGAGACGGCAGTCGGGAACGCGCCGTTGACATGGATGATGGTGAAGTCGGCGCTGTTGGCAACCTCAGTCAGCTTCTGAGAGATGATGTTGGTGTCGGGCGACGGCTCATACTTCACGAAGAACATGGCGCCGGAGCTGAGAGCCAGCTCAGATACGTGGGCGGGATCGGTGATGTACTTGATGAACTTCACGACTGCGGCTTCCTTCGCGGGATCGTCCTGCTTCGCAGCCGCCAGGAATGCCTGCACGGTGGTCACGAGGCCGCCCTTGCCCTGGCCGCCTTCATAGACGGGGTTGAGCGCGACTTCGCAGTCGTCAGCGAGGAGGACGCCGTCAACAGCGTTCTCTTCCTTGTAGAGGTTGGCAACCCACCAGGGACCGTTGAGGTAGATGGCGGTGTCGCGCTTGAGCCAGTGACCGTTGACGTCGGCAGCACCGGCGGAGAGAGCGCCGTCAAAGGTGTAGTCGTACATGTGCTTGAGAACCTCGGCCGCTTCGACGAAGGCGGGATTGTCCAGCCCGTCGGCATAGACGTCCTTGCCGCCGATGGCCTCAACGATCAGAGAGTACCACAGCATGGAGGACCAGGCATTCTCGCCGGCCATCTGGCCCATGGCATTGTAGCCCTTGGCCTTGGCGTCCTCGCAGAACTGGAAGAATTCGTCATAGGTGGCGGGGAAGTGATCCCAGCCGATCTCGTTGAAGATACGGGTGTTGTAGATCGGGGTGAACACGGCAGACTCGAAGGGCAGGAAGCAGACTTTGCCGTCCACGCTCCAGGCGTCGCAGGCACCGTCGACAAAATCCTCACCCCAGCCCTCAGCCAGGTAGGGCGTCAGATCCATGAACTTGCCGGAAGCGGTGTAGCCCAGGATGTCATAGGTGGTGTCCAGGATGCACAGGTCGGGGGTGTTGCCGGTGGTGATGGTGGTGCGCAGCTTGTCGCGCGCGCCCTGATAGTCGGTCTGCTCCTCGACGACGACTTTGATCTTGCCGGCATTCTCGGCGTTGAACTGCTCGATCAGCTGTGCCATATAGGGGGCTTTGGAGTCCGTGCCGACCCAGACACTGGGGAAGTTGATGACGATCTCTTCGTCAGCGTACGCGGGCATGGAGGCGACCAGGCCGAACACCATGACGAGCGTCAGAAGCAGGGCGATGGTTTTTTTCATGTTCATTCTCCTTTGATTTTAATTAACAGTTTTAATCAATTGCCTTTATAAAAAAGCCATTGACAGCTACAAGAATTATTATAGTGACCCCCCTCCCCTTTGTAAAGCCCTTTTGCCCTCGTGAAGTTGTAGATTTTCGCTTTCATTTTTTGTAGCTTCTGCACAATGAAAACAGCGGCATGACGAAAATCATGCCGCTGTTTTATAAATATTGACGAATCGAAAAGCACTCAGCGATCCCGCAGGCTCTCGAAAAGGGAGGACTGGGAGGATGCCGCGCGATAGAACACCGGCGGCTTGCCCAGGGGCGCTTCCACCGTATGGCGGCCGCCCGTGAACACCGCGCCGCTCCAGAGATGGACCCATTCCCCCTCCGGCAGCCAGAGGCTCCGGGTCTCGGCGCCGGGCTCCACCACCGGGGCAACCAGCACATCCGGCCCCAGGAGATAGCTGTAGTTATCCCGGTCCCAGGCCTCCGGCGCATCGGGTTCCGCGAAGAACAGGGGGCGCATCACGGGGATGCCGCGGGCGCTATTCTCCTCTATGCAGGCCTCAAGATAGGGCAGAATTGCATTATGTAAACTTACCAGCCGCGCCGAGGCCGCGATCACGTGCTCACTGTCATAGAGCTGGACGTTGGAGTCGGGGCGGTTTCCCTCATGCGTGCGCATGACGGGCGTGAAGCAGGCAAACTCCAGCCAGCGCAGCAGCAGCTCCTCATCCCGGTGCAGGTGGAAGAGCGTGGTGTAGCCGCCCGCGTCGCAGGTGTGGAGGCCGCAGCCGCTCATGCCGAGGGTCAGGGCCGCGGTGACCACGGAGGGAAGCCCGTCGTCCGCAGACCAGTCCACGCACTGGTCCCCCGCCCAGATAAGGGTGGCATAGCGCTGGCTGAAGGCTGCCCCGGCGCGCATGAAGAACACGCACTCGCCGAGCTTGCCGGCCTCCTCCACAGCCTCGCGGTTGCATTTGGCCCAGAGCATGGGCCAGGCGTTGTGGAGCGAAAGGCCGCTGCCGCCGAAGCAGAAAGCATCCGCCGGGAGGTATTCGCCGAAGTCAGCCATCCAGCCCTTGAAGCCAAGGCCGATGAGGTTCGTTTTGATGACGTTTTTGTACCAGTCAAAGGCCGCCGGCATGCTGAGATCCACCACGCCGCAGTCATACTCGCCGAAGTCGAAGAGATAATCCGTGCCGTCGGCGCGCTTGACGAAATAACCCCGCTCCTTCGCCTCGCTGAACAGTACGCCGCCATCCACGAGGTAGGGGTTGATGTAGCCCATCCAGGCCGTCGCGGGGTCCCGCGCGATGACCTTGTCGAGCTCCGGGTAGAGCTCCCGGTTCCAGCGCCAGTCCCACTGGAGGCGCTTGCCGAAGGATGTGACGCGCTTGCCCTCCCAGTCCTGGATCCAGACAGCGGAGACGTCCACACCGCCCTTCCGGCAGCGCTCCGCCATCTCGAGAGCCCGAGCCGTGCCGCCCTGGACGCCGAGCCACAGGCCCTTCATCGCCCAGGCGGGAAGCCGGGGCTGGCGCCCGAGAAGGCCCGTGAGCTTTTCGAGCAGCGCCGGGTAGTCCGCGCCAGCGCCGAGGACCAGGTGCAATGCCGGGGTCCAGAGGCTGATCTCGTGATATCCCGTCTCCCGGAAATCGAGCTCTGCATATTCATAATTCATGAGATGGGCAAAGTAGAGGCGGGAGGAGACAAAGGTCGGCTGCGGGAAGAAGGTGGTGTGGTAATCGCCGCCGCTGCCGTCCAGGGCGTCCGCAAGGCGGGTGACTTCCGTGAGCTTGTTGCGGCCCACGCCCTGCTCCCGCGTCCAAATGGGGTAGAGCTTTCCGCGCAGGTCGAGGGCGGAGAACTGCTCTCCCCCGCCGGTCACGTGCTCGCCCGACTCCGCCGTGAGACGCAGCCACAGGCGGTTGAAGCGCGCGTCCTCACACCGGCCCTCCAGGTGCAGAAGACCGTCCTTCTCAGAAAAGCGAAGGAGGTAATCCCCACTCAGCGCCGGGTTTCCAAAGCGGAGGCAGTCCCCTTCAGCGCCGAAGAAGCGGAGCGCAAGGCGCTCATCCACCCGGTCGCGGATGGTGAAGTTGCCGCGGAACATGCGGATATCCTCCCGCGCGCGGCCAAGAAAGAGCGCGGGCTCCTCCGTGCTGTGGCGGAGGATCACCCGCCCGTCAAGGGTGAGGGTGAAGGAGCCTTCTGCGGGATAATCAAATTGAAACATAATCTTCCTCCTGGATCAAATAAAACACCCATTATCAGAGCATATAACCTGCGTAATGCGCCCCCCTATCTTTCTTTTCGTTCTTGCACGAAAAGAAAGATAGCGCCGCGCCCGGTGTAAGAAAGAAAAGGGCGCTGAGACGCGGGTGTCATTCGCAAGGTCTAAACCTTTCTCTCGCGGATACCGGACATTTCTGCCGTCCGGTCACAGGAACGATACATTTCCGCGCTGTTTCCGCGGAAGGCTTCGCTTACGCTCGCGCCGCTGTCTGGGTTAAAACCGCGAGCCGCGGCTCCGTGCGTGGTACGGCTTTCGTCAGAAGTACGGTGCAGCGGCAGCGGACTGCGGCGCACCCAGGGCACGCCCCACTGCGATAGCGGCGACTCTGGTTTCTCCCTTAGACTCCCCGCCTCTGCGTGGAGTCCAGAGGACACTTCCTCTGGTTGCCTTTCTTTGGAGCCGCAGCGTTAAGCAAATGTGCCGGTGGCACATTTGCTTAACGCTGCGGCTATGCCGCGAGGAGGGAACCCGGAGAACCGTTTCTTTCTCCAACGGGAAAGAAATGGGTCTTGACCTGAGCAGCTCATCGTCTATGAGCGCTTGGATCAAAACACATAGTTATCGTAAACGAATTTGAAAAATGAGTTTACGATTTAGCCATGTTTTTCGGTTGCCCCGTCAGGGGCGAGAAAAACGGCTTTAATATGGTGTAGTAAACGCAAATCCTTTTTGCGTTTACTATAATCATTCATTATACCAGTCGTCGGCTCTGCCCTGGCCGGCTGAGAGTTCGCGCAGGGCAGGCTCAACGGAAAAGCTCATGAGAAGGCAGAGAGCCCCGGGCAGGATGGGCGCGATCTGGGGCAGGAGCCAGGAGATGAGCGCCACCAGCGCAAACTCAAAGAGCAGCAGCAGGCTCTGCTTCCAGTTTCGGATGGCGAGATAGACGCCGAAGCGCAGGACGTTCTTCAAGGGATCGTCAAAGCGCGAGAGATAGGCAAAGCTCCAGACCGCAAGCACCGGCAGCGGCAAAAGCAGCGCGCGGGAAAAAGCGTAGAGAAAGCTGCCCGTCTGCACGCCCATCCGCGAGAAGGCGACGATATCCAGAACGCCCGCGCAGAGCGCCGCGAGGAAGACCAGCCACAAAAGCGTCGCCTGCCGGAAGTTCTGCCGGAAGGCGCGGAAGAAAGCGTGGGTCGGCTCCGGGAAATCGTGCCGCACGCACTTGACCATGCTGTAGTAGAGCGCCGCGGATGAGGCCCCCAGCGTGATGAGCGGCAGGGAGCAGAGCGTCCACAGAATGCCCAGCCAGATGATGTCGATGAGGGCGGTCAGAACGGCGTGGAGCTTTGACTCTTTCATTGATCGTTTCCGCGGCAGAGCCCGGCGTCCACCGTGTAGCGGTACACATCAAAGCCGTACATCTCGGCAAGGGTCTCGAGCGTTCTCGCGTGCAGGCCCTTGATGACGACGAAGTGGGGCTCAAACCCGTCGCGCACGCTCTGCTCCACCATACCGCGGCTGTCGCAGAAGGTCTTGACCACGATGGAGGTGCCGATAAACTGCTTGGGCTTATCCAGCGCCTCGCCCTCCGCGATGAAAAAGCGGAAGCTGCCGTCCGGCTCGCGTCCGATGCGGAAGATGGTGGCCTCGGGGAAGGCCTCGCAGCCGAAGTCCATGGCGGGGCCGATCTTGCGGTTGGGGTGCACGCCCACGACCGCGCCAGTGTCGTGCCGCGCGAGGGAGCAGGCGGCCGCGCCGCAGTGCCAGAAGGTGACGGTATTCTCCCCCTCGTCGAGAGAGACGGGGTCACCGAAGAAGACAGGCTCCCCCGAAAGCTGCATCCCGATCCACATGGACAGGGCGCCGTAGATGTCGGCCTCACAGGCGGCGGCCACGCCCTCGTCATTGAGCATGGAGAGGACCGTGCAGACAGGGGTGCCGAAGGCGGTGAAGAAATCCGGCCAGCAGCGGGAGGCCAGCGCCCCGATGTTGTGGCTCTTCACATAGCTCCTGTAGGCGTTCAAGAGGCGCGCGTGGTCCAGGACGTTGTTCTCGGGCGTCTTGTCGAGTCCGACGGTGGCCTTCTCGGTATCTGCGACGGCGGAGGCAAGCTCCGCGTCCGTGAGCTTTTTGGCCTCGTCGATGAGCTCGCGGGCCTCGATGGCCTCAAGCTCCACGCCGAAGGTGCTCATGAGTTCGCTGTCGAGCGCCCGGCCGAAGCCGAAGCCCTGGGGCGTGTGGCCCACGGCGGCAAGGCGCAGAGAGCGCATGTTTTTCTTCACGCGGGCCGCGGCGACGCTCGCCTTCACGGCCTCCACGGTCTCCTTCTCCTCCGGCGCGCCGAAGACATAGGAGAAGGGCCTGTCGTCAAAGGCGCGGAGGGTATTGGCCGCGGAGTAGGCGCCGGTCAGGGAGTTGAGGCGCAGGCGGCCCCCGTCGATTACAGGCTCCCGCAGGGTCCAGAGGAGGACCGGGCAGTCGAAGCGGCGCAGCACCTCGGACATGTACGCGGCGTTTGCGAAGGTCAGGTTCTGAAACACGATGAGGTCCGGCCGGAGACCCTGCATGTAGTCGCGCAGCTTATCGAGACTCAGCAGCATCTCCCCGGGGACGATGAAGTTTTCGTCCACGGAGCGCAGCAGTTTGACGGAGCGCTCAAACTGATCCTGAGCGCTCTCAAGGTGGAAGGTGGGGACGCCCACCGGAATATAAACAGGTGTAAAGCTCATGTTGATCCTCCTGTTGAAATTATTTAACAGCGTGAATAATCATAGTCCGCCCGGGGTCAGATGTCAAGGTCTGCGTGAAAACTCAGCCCGGATTTTTCTATTTTCCTATTGACAAAGCCGGGAGCAGAGACTACACTGAGCATTAGTTAGACCTTTTAAACAATGACAATATTCTTCTTGTTGGGAGGAAATCAAATTGAGCTACGATCTGAAAGAAGTCTGCAAGGATATCCGTTGCGACATCATGACCTGCATCGGTCATCTCGGCGTGGGTCACATCGGCGGCTGCCTGTCCGTGACGGAACTGCTGGCGGTGCTGTACTTTGAAGAGATGAACATCGACCCCGCGAACCCCAAAATGCCCGGGCGCGACCGCTTCGTCTGCTCCAAGGGCCACGCGGGCCCCGCGGTGTATGCGACGCTCGCCAACCGCGGCTATTTTGACCGCAAGGAACTGCTCACCCTCAACCAGGGCGGCACCAACCTGCCCAGCCACTGCGACATGAACCGCACCACCGGCATCGACATGACCACCGGCTCCCTCGGCCAGGGCTTCTCCTGCGCCGTCGGCGTGGCCCTCGGCTCCAAACTGGAAGACGACGGCGCCACGATCTTCACCCTTATCGGCGACGGCGAGAGCCAGGAAGGTCAGATCTGGGAGGCTGCCATGTTCGCCGCCGCGAAGAAGCTCGATAACCTCATCGGCTTCACCGACTACAACAAGCTGCAGATCGACGGCACCGTCGCCCAGGTCAACGACATTGCGCCCCTTGCCGACAAGTGGGCCGCCTTCGGCTGGAACGTGATCGACGTTGCCGACGGCAACGACGTGGAGCAGGTCTCCGCCGCCGTGAAGCAGGCCAAGACCATGCGCGGCAGCGGTAAGCCCACCATGGTGATCCTCAATACGGTCAAGGGCTGCGGCGTCCAGTGGATCGTCGACCTCGGGCCGGGCAACCACAACACCAACGTCAACGAAGAGCAGGCCAAGGCCGCCATCGCGGAGATCAGGGGGGAATAAAAAATGGAAATGAGAGCTGTTTACGCTGAATGCCTGGCTGAAATGATGGAGAAGGACCGCCACGTGTGCGTCCTGGACGCCGACCTCTCCAAGGCCAGCGGCACCCGCAACCTCTATGAGCGCTTCCCGAAGCAGATGTTCGACTGCGGCGTGGCCGAGCAGGATATGGCTTCCATCGCAGCCGGCCTTGCAAGCTACGGCTTTAAACCCTGGATCGAGAGCTTTACGCCCTTCGCCACGAGACGCATCTGCGACCAGATCACCATCTCCATCTCCTACGCGAAGCAGAACGTCAAGATCGTCGGCACCGACCCCGGCATCTCGGCCGAGCTCAACGGCGGCACCCACATGAGCATGGAGGACGTGGGCGTCATCCGCTCCATCCCCGGCATGGTGATCTTTGAGCCGGTGGACGCTGTCCAGCTCCGCGCGGCGATGCCCGTTCTCGCCGCCTACGAGGGTCCCGTATACATGCGTCTTTTCCGCAAGACCCTGCCCGACGTCTTTCCCGCCGATTACAAGTTCGACCTCTTCAAGGCCGACACCCTGCGCGAGGGCAGGGATCTCACGATCTTCGTCTCCGGCCTTCTGACCAAGGACGTACTGGACGCCGCCGAGCAGCTCAAGGCTGAGGGCATCGACTGCGAGGTCGTGAACGTGCACACCATCAAGCCCATCGACCGCGAGACCGTCATCGCCTCCGCCCGCAAGACCGGCGCCGTGCTGACCGTGGAGAACCACAACGTCATCGGCGGTCTGCACTCCGCCGTCCTTGAAGCTCTGGCCCAGGAGAAGATCCCCGCCGTTGCCGTCGGCGTGCAGGACCGCTTCGGTGAAGTGGGCAAGATGCCCTACCTGCGTGAAGCTCTGGGCATGCGCCTGGAGGACATCGTCGCCGCTGCGAAGAAGGCCGCCGCGCTCAAGTAAAAGAAAAGACTGCCCATACACCGTAGGGGGCGGCGTCCTTGACGCCCCGGCGGCAGCATCATAGATAACGCACCGGATTTGGGCGGTTACGGTTCATGGAACGTAATCGCCCATTTTTATTTTAATATTAAAGGAGATAAAACGCATGAAAATCGCCATCGGCAGTGATAAATCCGGCTTCTCCGCGAAGGAAGCCATCCGGGCCTACCTCACCGAGGCCGGCGTGGAATTCGACGATCTCGGCACCGTGACCCTCGACGAGGTGCACCCTTACTATGAGGTGGCCTCCAGGGTCGCCCCCCTGGTGCAGGACGGTACCTATGACCGCGCCGTGCTGATCTGCGGCACCGGCGCCGGGATGAGCGTTGTGGCGAACAAGTTCAAGGGCGTGCACGCCGTCGCATGCGAGGGCGTCTATTCCGCCAAGATGGCCCGCGCCATCAACAACGCCAAGGTCCTCTGCATGGGCGGCTGGATCGTCGGGCCCGAGATGGCGGTCGAGATGGTGAAGACCTTCCTCGCCACCGACTGGTGCCAGGATCTGGAGGATTGGCGCGCGGAGAATATGCATAAGTTCGCCGGCAAGGTCGCCGCCATCGAGGACGCCTGCTATGGGAAATGAGTTCATCTACGCCCAGCCGGTCAAAATCTTCTTCGGCGAGGGAAAGTTTCAGGAGCTCGGCAAGGTTTTGGACGAGCAGGGTGTGAGCCGCTGCGTCATCGCCTGCGGAAAGCACTTCGCCCCGACGGCCCGGGAGCTCATGGATAAGGAGTCCCGCATCGTCGCCGTGTTCGGCGGCGTGGAGCAGAACCCCCAGCTCTCCGGCGTCATTGAGACCACCCGCCTCGCGCGCGAGCATAAGGCCGACGCCGTCATCGGCATCGGCGGCGGAAGCTCCATCGACACCGCGAAGTTTGCGGCCGCCATCGCCCTCGACGGACACGAGGCCATCGAGTACTACCGCGGCGAGAGGCCCTTCCCCGCAAAGCGCCTCACCATCATCGCAGTGCCCACCACCGCCGGCACCGGCAGCGAGGTGACCCAGGTCTCCGTCGTGTCCCACGTCACGGAGAAGAAGACCATCAACAACCCCGCCTTTATGCCGAAGGCCGCCATCGTGGACCCCCTGCTCATGCTGTCCGTGCCGCCGCGCACCACCATGAACACCGGCCTCGACGCCATGGCCCACGCGCTGGAGGGCTACTGGAGCAAGAACCACCAGCCCATCCCCGATCTCATGGCCATCGAGGCTGTGCGCCTCATTCTCGGAAATCTCGAGACCGCCTACCGCGACGGCGGCAATCGCGAGGCCCGCGGAAACATGGCCCTTGCCTCCCTCCTCGGCGGGCTGAGCTTTGCCCTGCCGAAGACCGCGGCGAGTCACGCCTGCAGCTATCCCCTGTCCGAGGATTACCACCTGCCCCACGGCGAGGCCTGCGCCTTCACGCTGGACAGTCTCGTGCGCATCAACGCAGACGAGCGGCTCGAGTATCTCGCGAAGGCCGTCGGCCTCCGGGACACCGCGGAGCTCGCGGAAAGGATCCGCGCTTTCAAGGAGATGGCGGGGCTCCGCTCCCGCCTCGGGGATCTCGGCGAGGTGGATCTCGACAAGCTCTGCCGTGACTGTGCGGCGCACCCCCTCATGAACAACAACCCCGTCAAAATGACGGAGGAAAAGCTCCGGGAGATGTTTGAAGCGCTGCGATGAGAGAGGATCTGAAATACACCCTGATGGTCACGGGCATGGTGGTCGCCTGGTCGATCTACTACGCGGTCAGCAAGGTCGTGGTGGACGCGACCGGCTCTCCGCTGCTCGCGGGTTTTCTGCTGCGCTCGGCGGCGCTGGTGTTTTTGACGGTGCAGCTTCTGCTGGACAAGAGCTTTTCGCGCCTCTTCCACCAGGGCAAGGCCGTGTTCATCCTGGTGCTCATCGGCGTGTTCGGTTTCCTGCTCGATCTGTTCGCAAACCTCGGCTACGCCCACGGCTCTCTCTCCACCGGGACGGCCCTTTTGAAGACGGACGTCTTGATGGTGAATCTCGCCACCGTGATCATCTACCGCAAGCGGCTTTATATCTCCGACTGGCTCGGCACCGCGATCATGCTCTTCGGCGTGCTGCTGGTGCTGGGGGTGGACTTCGGCGGGATGGCGGTGCATGTCACGGACCTGTACTTTCTTCTCTCCGCCGCCTGCGTGAGCGCCAACGCCTTCATTATCAAGTCCGCCCAGGAGAAGTACCACGAGGACGCGGACATGATCTCCTACTACAACAATTTCGTCGTGCTGCTCCTGTTCGGCACAAGCGCGGCGCTCGCCGGTGATCTGAAGCTCGGCGCGCTGAACGCGATCCCCGGCTTCTGGTGGCTGGTCTGCCTCGGCGGGCTTGCCCAGACGGGCATCTATTTCTTCTATTACCGCAACCTCAGGCACTTTGAGGTCTGGCTCGTGAAGCTCTACCTGCTGCTGATGCCGGTTTTGAGCTGCTTTATCGGCGTCTTCTTCCTGAACGAGGAGCTGACGGCCAAGAAGCTGCTCGGCATCCTCGTCGTCCTGGCGGGGGCCGCCGTCATCCTGCAGCGCGGCCGCATCAACCACGCGGGCAGACCCGCAAGATAAATCCGGAAGGAGGCTTTTCCATGCCCTTTGAAGGCGACAACATGATGGGCGTCAAGCGCAATAACCGCAGCGCGATGCTCCGCATTCTCCATGAGAAGGGCAGTATGTCGAGAAAGCGCCTTGCCGAACAGATGAAGCTCACCCCGCCCGCCATCACCAAGATCGTCGCGGAGATGCTGGAGGAGGGGCTTCTGCGCGAGGGCTCCGCCGTCACAAGCGGCTCCGTCGGCAGGCGCGAGATCCTGGTGGAGCTCAACACCCGCGCCTTCTGTGCCTTCGGCGTCCTGCTGAACCTGCGGCAGGCCATCCTCTCGGCCACCTGGCTCGATGGGAGCGTGATCTTCGCCGAGACCATCCCCCTGCCTGCCCGCGCGTCGGCGGAGGAGACCGTGGAGAGGCTTTCCGTGCGGCTCATGGAGCTCAAGCGGGAATATAAGATCCGGGATGAGCGCATCGTCGGGCTCGGCATCGCGGTGCGCGGCATCACCGCCGCAAACCGGCGCGGCGTCAGCGACAGCTTCGGCGCCTTCGCAGAGGCGGATATCCCCCTCTGCGAGATGTTTGAGGCGCGCACGGGGCTGCGCTGCATCCTCTCCAACAATGTGCGCTCCTTGCTCGCGGCTCAGATGTTTCTCTCCCGGGACGAGACGGGCAGCTCACAGTTCTTCCTGCGCTGTGTGGACGGCATCGGCGCGGCCCTCTCCATCGACGGGCAGATCTGGCACGGCGTGACGCTGCAGTGCTCCGAGATCGGTCACATCCCCGTAGTGCGCCGGGGCGGAAAGCCCTGCTCCTGCGGCAAAAGCGGCTGTCTCGAGACCATTGCCTCCCCCACGGCCATTTTAGAGGAGGCCGGCGCCGCCCTCTCCCCGGAGGGCACCCCTGTGCTGTGGCAGCTCTGTGCGGGCGGCAGCGCAAAGCCCACGCTGTCCGACGTGTTCTCCGCCGCCGCGAGCGGCGACAACGGCGCGGCCACCATCGTGGACACCGCGGTCCACGCCCTCGGCAGCGCCGTCAAGTCCGTGATCTATCTCATCGACCCGGGCAAGATCGTCCTCTACGGGAGAATGTTCGACAACGACTATTTCCTGTCCCGCTTCTTCACGGAGATGCGCGAGGGGATGGACACCCGCCACGCTGTCACCATCGAAAAAAGCTGCTTCAACCACCAGCTTGAGGATAAGGCTGCGTGCCTTCTTGCCGTACAGCACTTTTTTCAAAACGGAGGTATTTTACAATGAATATGCTGCAAATGCTTCGCGAAAAGAATCCCGGTATGCCACTCTTTGCCGTGACCGATCCGCAGTTTGCCCCCTATGGCCGCGTGCTCGGCGGACGGGATGAGGCTCTCTCACGAGCTCTGGACACCACCGGCATCCCCGCGGAGGGGAACGTCTACTTCGCCTCCGTCGAGACGCTTGAAGCTGTCCCCTGCATGGCGGATATCCGGCGCGTCGCCTTCGGGGAGATGCCCACCCAGTCCGGCTTCTGCAACGGGCGCGGCTATACCATGAACGCCATGGAATACCACAAGTGCAGCGAGGTTAACTATTCCACCACGGGCGCGGTGCTGCTGCTCGCAATGCAGAGCGATCTGGCTGACGGACACATGGACGCCTCCTCTGTCGTGGGCTTCTATCTGCCGCCGGAGACAATGGTGGAGGTCTTCCCCGGCGTGCTCCATTTCGCCCCCTGCCGCATTCAGGATTCGGGCTTTAACTGCCTTGTAGTGCTGGAGAAGGGCGTGAATGAGGAACTGCCCCATGTAAACACAGCCGCCCCCGGAGAAGAGAAGCTCCTCTGGATGCGCGGCAAGTGGATGCTCTGCCACCCCGATTCCCCCCAGGCGGAAAACGGCGCCTTCGTCGGCATCAGCGGCGAAAACCTCACCGTGAAGATTTGAGTCTCATCAACTGATAACTATGGGTCCGCTGCGGAATCGGTTTTCTGCAGCGGACCCTCAGCTTGTCAAAAAAGTCCTTTTTAGGACTTCTTTGACAAGCTGAGGGCCTCACAGCTGCGGCTGTGAGGCCCTTTTATGTATATTCAGGAGGCGGCTTCCGAACGGAAACCGCCTCCCGGCTTTTATGTATCTGCTTTACCAGCCGAAGGGGCCGAAGTCAAACTGGGAGCCGCGGCGTCTGCCGAAGGACGGGCCGGGCTTTCTCTCGGTGCCGGTCTTGGGGGTGGGCTCGTCAGTCCCGGGCACGGAAGTCTCAGGCGCAGGCTCTTCAGAGGGGAGGATCGGGTCTGCGAAGATATCCCATTTGTCAGCATAGATGTCCATAGGGTTCCCTTCCCGCACGGGTACGGCGCTTGTCCCGGCCACGAGAGCCCGGAGCTCATCGACCGTGAGGCCCTGGCCCTCCAGGCCGCAGGCCATCGTCACGGCAAAGGCCACGTCGCCCTGCTGCCAGCTCGCCACATTGACGGTCTTCCCGTCGCCGAGGCAGTCGACCGCCACACCGTCAAAATTCTCCGTCCACTCCTTGCTGTAGCTGTTGTAGTCGCCGGAAAGGGTGTAGCCCTCGTCGATCAGGGAGGCGCGGAGCATCAGCTCGTTCTCTCCATCTGTGTAATCCACCTCAACGGTGCCGTTCATCGCACAGTAGCCGAAGAGCTTCATCCCCTCGGGCAGGGCCTGCTTCTCCGGGGGTGTGAGCTTGACGCCGGAGACGAGGATCGCCTCCTCCAGCCACTTGGTGTTGACCCAGGGGTTCGGGAAGCCGAACATTTCAGGCCCCTGCCCGCCGAAGGGTCCGAAGTCGCCCATCATCTCCTGGAGCATGGCTTCAAGCTCGTCCCACTCGTCGGCATAGAGGTTTTCGGGCTCCTCCGGCTGCGCGGGCTCCGCCTTCGTTTCCGGTTCAAGCGGCGCATCCGCGGGTGCCGGGACCTCCGCCGGGGCGGGCTTGCCGTCCTCCATCGCGTCGATCACCATGCCGTAGTAAGTGTCCCACAGCTTGCCGGCCTCCTCCAGAAAGCGCGCCTGATCCTCGGGGGCCATGTCGGGGTCCGCCATGCCGAGGAGGAAGTCGTGCAGCGCCTTCTCCCGGGCAGGGTCAAGGCTGCTCTCGCGTTCGGCTTCCGCCGCCGCGCTGTTTACAAGGTCGAGATAGGCATACCAGATCGCGTCCGCCTGCAGATAATAGCCTGCGCGGACAGCGGGGTCGTTCTCCGTCTCGGCGGCCATGACATACTGCATGAGATCGAACAGCATATCCTGCCGCTCGAACTTGTGTTCGTCATTCTCCAGGTCGTCGGCGTACAGGGTTCTGCCGACAGGCGCGGTCTCCAGATAGATGTTCCAGAGCTCCTTGGCCTCTTCGCACAGCGCCGCCCTTGCCGTCGGATCCTTCTCGGCTTCAGCCTGCATGACAAGCTTGAGGAAGCCCAGCATGGTCTCTTCCCGGGAAGCGGCAGGCGCCGCCGTTTCAGCGCTCTCCGAAGCGGGAGAAGCCTCTGCCGTTTCCAGATACGGATCGGCCGCGGAAGCTGTTTCGCCTTCGGCATAGGCCGCAGGGAACAGTCCGCACAGAAGCGCCGCGATCAGCAGCACGCTCAGAACGTGGATATACTTCTTCATTTTCATGGGTTACATCTCCTTTTTCATCAGATGCAAATAAGAACGCAAGGGCATTTGCCGCCGTCCCTGCGCGGGGCGGCTGCCTCTTTTCATGCGTATCATAACACAGTGCTTGTGTCATAAATGTGAACAAGCGACCATATTTAAGAATTC
>CAMHEN010000040.1 GCA_946184165.1 uncultured Clostridia bacterium
CCTCGGGCTTGCAGACCACGATCATCTCCTGCTTCTCAAACTGGTGGATGCGGTAAACGCCGCGTTCCTCAATGCCGTGGGCGCCCTTCTCCTTGCGGAAGCAGGGGCTGTAGCTCGTGAGCGTCTGGGGCAGGCTCTGCTCGGGAATCATCTGATCGATAAACTTGCCGATCATGGAGTGCTCGCTCGTGCCGATGAGATAGAGGTCCTCGCCCTCGATCTTGTACATCATGGCGTCCATATCGGTCTGGCTCATGACGCCCTCGACCACGTTGCCGTGGATCATGAAGGGCGGGATGCAGTAGATAAAACCCTTGCCGATCATAAAATCGCGGGCGTAGGCGAGAACGGCGGAGTGGAGCCGCGCGATGTCGCCCATGAGATAGTAGAAGCCGTTGCCGGAGACGCGGCCTGCGGCGTCCATGTCCACGCCGTTGAAGCGCTCCATGATCTCGGTGTGGTAGGGGATCTCAAAGCCGGGGACCAACGGTTCGCCGAAGCGCTGTACCTCAACGTTTGCGCTGTCGTCCGGCCCGATGGGGACGGAGGGGTCGATGATGTTGGGGATGTTCAGCATGAGATGGCGGATCTTCTCGGCATACTCGCCCTCAAGGCGCTCCAGCTCTGCGAGGCGCTCGTCATTCGCCTTGACGGCGGCCATGTTGGCGTCGATCTGGGCCTGGATGGCGGCCTTTTCTTCCTCGGCAGCCTTCTTCAGCTTGCCGAAGAGGGGACCGTTTGCCTTGGAAAGCTGGTTCTTCTTCGCGCGCAGGTCGCTGGCCTCGGTGATGGCGGCGCGGTTGAGATGGTCGAGCTCAATGACCTCATCCACCATCGGCAGCTTCTGATCCTGGAATTTCTTGCGGATGTTCTCTTTGACGATCTCAGGGTTTTCCCTGACAAATTTGATGTCCAGCATATGGTAACTACCTTCCCTAAAAATATTATGTCTGTAGTGGCGACCGGCAGCCGCCCCTGCGGTTACGTCTTTAAGCGCTCCAGCGCCTGGATCAGCGCCTCGCGGTCGTCGGCGCCGTAGAACTCCAGTTCGATGCGGCCGATCTTTTTGCCGTCCACCAGCTTAACCTTGCGGCCGAGACTCTGACTGAGGCGGTTTGCGACCTCGGCAGCGTAATCCACGCGGATTACTCCGTCGTCCGGCTGCATCGGCTTGGGTGCCTTCATGAGCCGGGCCGCGAGCTGCTCGGTCTGCCGGACGGAGAGACCTTTGTCCACGACCTCTCTGGCCGCTGCGGTCTGGAGCTTCTCATCCAGGATCGGAACCAGCGCCCTCGCGTGGCCCGCGGACAGGCTGCCCTTTTCCACCAGCTCGAGAACGGCGGGGCAGAGGCTCAAAAGGCGCATGGCGTTTGTAATGGCGGGGCGGGATTTGCCCACGCTGCGGGCGGCCTCCTCCTGGGTGAGGCCGTATTCCTCAATGAGAGACCGATAGCCCCGGGCCTCCTCTATGGGATTCAGATCCTCGCGCTGCAGGTTTTCGACCAGCGCGAGCTCTGCCGCGCGGCGGTCATCAGCCTCGATAACGCACACCGGGATCTCTGTGAGCCCCGCAAGACGGGCCGCACGCCACCGGCGTTCGCCGGCGATGATCTGATAATAGCCGCTCTCCAGTCGCCTCGCTGTGATGGGCTGAATGAGACCGTAGCGCGCGATGGAATCGGCCAGCTCCTGCAGGCTCTGTTCCTCAAAGATCTCACGCGGCTGATCCAGCCTCGGCTCTACCTTGGTGATGGGCAGGGTCTGAAGCTCGTTCTCCTCGGTCTCATCCACGCCGAACAGCGCGTCCAGTCCGATCCCGAGGCCCTTCTTTTCCTTAGGCATAGATCCTCCTTACTTTTCGTTCCGCTTCAAAAACTCCACGGCCAGCGCCATGTAGCCTTTGCTGCCGCGGTTGATTCGGTCGTAGACCACGCCGGGTATCCCATGGCTGGGCGCCTCGGAGAGGCGGACACTGCGGGGGATCACGGTCTCGTAGACCTTGTCGGCGAGATGTTTGCGCAGCTCGTTTGCCACCTGGACCGTGAGATTGGCGCGGGCGTCGTACATGGTGAGCACAATGCCCTCAATGCCGAGCCGCCGGTTGAGACGGCGCGAGCACATCTTGATACTGGTGAGTAGATCCGCGATACCCTCCAGCGCGTAATATTCGCACTGCATGGGAATGAGCACGCTGTCAGCCGCCACGAGGGCATTGACGGTCATGAGCTCCAGAGAGGGCGGACAGTCGATGAGGATGTAATCGTATTCGCTGAAGAGAGGCGCGATCTTGTCCTTCAGCACGTATTCTCGGCGGTCGGCGCTGATCAACTCCACCGACGCGGCGGCCAGCTCCTTGGAAGCGGGGATCACGTCGCCGTATTCAGTCTGCACCACACACTCTGCGGCGGTTTTGTCCGAGATGAGCATGTCGTAGGTGTTCGGCCGGGTGCTCTTGGAGACGCCCATGCCGGAACTTGCATTGCCCTGGGGATCACAGTCTACCAGCAGGATCTTTTTGCCCATCAGGGTCAGCGCAGCACTCAGGTTCACACAGGTGGTCGTTTTGCCGACGCCGCCCTTCTGATTTGCAATCGCAATGATTTTTGCCATGCGAAATATGACCTTTCTAACAATTTGCGGTGCTATTATACCAGCATCCCCCGCACAATGCAATGTTTCACATGAAACAAATTTGGCGCCTCCCGCCTCCTGTTTCACGTGAAACATTTTGAAAGGGTTTTGTGTTTTTGTGGAAAGCATCCTTTTTACGTCATTGCGAACCAGTGACCGACGTCACTGGTGTGACAATCCGTACTACTTATCAATTGAAAATAATTGATACATTGAATCGAAGGGTTGACCGGAAGCCGCCGAGATCGTACGGCAAGCAAAAATTAAAGCCGCTCCCCCAACCACAGCGAAGCGACTTAAATCCTGATAAAGAACGGGGAGCTTACCTGCCGGGGCTCCCCACCCACCAAAGAGGGTAACACACCGGCGGGAGAAAGTCAAGGAGATCAAAACACGATCAACGGAGAGACGGATTCCCACGCCAGTGTTGTGTCACTGGCTCGGAATGACGAGGGCATACGTAATAGTTGCCTTTTTCAACAATTATCCGAGCAGCGCGTCTACGTCTTCAATTTCAATATGGCGGTGCAGAGCGATGTCGAGCGCGTATCCGATGAGCCGCGCTCCCGCCCTCACCTGACTGTCGATGTCGCGAGGCGTGACGAACATGCCGTCGAGCTTTCTGCCGCCGAAAAAGCCCGCGTCTATCACCGTGGGCATCCCGACGGAGAGGACCGGTACGCCGAGGCTGCCCCGGCTCAGCTCCTGCCGGTCGTTTCCGACGCCCGAGCCGGGAGAAATGCCCGCGCTTGAGACCTGGACGCTGCGGCAGAGCTGTTCCGCCTCGGAACCCGCGAGGGCGTCGATCGCCACCACAAGCTCGGGGCGGAGCTCACGGCACAGCGTTTTGATCTGCATGGCGGACTCTACCCCCGAGGTGCCGAGCACGCCGGGCCTGCACAGGGCCAGGGAGCAGAAGTTCCGGAAGGTGTCGGGCTCCTTCTTCTTCAAATGCCGCGTCACGAGGATCGACGAAGCCGCGAGAGAGCCGAGGGCATCCGGCGTGATGTCGGGATTGCCGAGTGCCGCTACAAGCACCTCGCGCGGCGTATCGGGGAGGTTCCGCGTGATGAGCTCCGCGAGGGCATGCACCGCGTCCGGGAAGCTCTCGCTCCCGCGATCGTACCAGCGCGGGAGTCTGAGCGTGTCATAGCGCCCGACGGGTTTGCCGAGTGCCCGTGCGCCCTGTTCGTTTTCTATTCTGACAGTGAAGACCGGGAGGCCCCGCAGCTCCTCTTCGGCGCAGCGCACGCCCTCCGGCTCCTCCGGGAGCCGCCTTCTCAGTTCCTCCGCCATATCCGTGCGAAAACGATTCATATGCCGCCTCCTTTTCAATATCTTGTATAGTATGGCCCGGAGAGGCACAATAGATAAGCGCATGAAAAAAGTGAAAATTTTTTTGAAAAAACCCTTGATTTTCGTGACCTCTTTTGTTATAATCTCTAAACGCGAGTTGAGACAACTCAATTTTATAGGAGGAGGTGGCGATTGAAACATGGCCAACATTAAATCTTCTGCAAAGAGAGACGTTAAGTCCAAGGAACTCAGAGCCAAGAACCGTGCCGATAAGACCGAGCTCAAGACCATGGTGAAGAAGTTTGACGCAGCCGTTGCCGATGGCAACAAGGATAATGCCGTCAATGCCTATAAAGTTGCTGTTAAGACAGTCGACCGCGCGGCCGCAAAGGGCCTGCTGCACAAGAACAACGCAGCCCACAAGAAGTCCGCGATGGCAACCAAGCTCAACGAGCTGGCCTGAGCCTGAATTGGTATTAACGAACCGGAGAGCGCAAGCCCTCCGGTTTTGGCTTTTTCAGAGCGTATAACCAAAAGCCCCGACCGGCAGGTCGGGGCTTTCTGCTTGGTATTTGCAGGCGCGTTTACTTCGTGAGCAGCGCCTCGTCGGAATCCAGGGAAGCGCCCTTCTGGGCGAAGAGGTCGATGAGCTGCTGCTTGGTGAGCTTCTTCTTATCCTCGCCTTCAATGTCGAGGATGATGCGCCCCTCGTTCATCATGATGATGCGGTTGCCGTGGCGGATGGCGTCGGTCATGTTGTGCGTGATCATCAGGGTCGTGAGGTGGTTGTTCTGTACGATCGTATCCGACAGCTCCAGCACCTTGGCCGCGGTGCCGGGGTCGAGGGCCGCGGTGTGCTCGTCCAGCAGCAGGAGTTTGGGCTGGCGCAGGACCGCCATCAGCAGGGTGACCGCCTGACGCTGGCCGCCGGAAAGCAGACCCACCTTGGAGGTCATGCGGTCCTCGAGCCCGAGGCCAAGCCGCTCCAGACGCCATTGGAACTCCTCGCGCTCCACCTTGGTGACGCCCCAGCGCAGACCGCGCTTTTGGCCGCGCCGCAGGGCCAGGGCCAGGTTTTCCTCCAGCTGCATGTTGGGCGCGGTGCCCATCATGGGATCCTGGAAGACGCGGCCGATGAGGTGGGCGCGCTTATGCTCCGGCAGGGCGGTGATGTCCTCCCCGTCGAGGAGGATGCGACCCTCATCCACGGGCCAGACGCCGGCAATGGCGTTGAGCATGGTGGATTTGCCTGCACCGTTGCCACCGATAACTGTGACGAAATCGCCGGGCCTTAAATGCAGGCTCAGACCGTTAAGAGCCTTCTTCTCATTGATCGTGCCGGGATTGAAGGTTTTGGAGATGTTCTGCAGTTCCAGCATCGGTCAGGCCCCCTTCCGCTTGAGCTTTGAAAAGGAGCTCTTCTTCTGCCCGCGGAGATAGGGCACCGCGAGAAAGAGCGCCACCACGATGGCGGTGAAGAGCTTCAGATCATTGGAGTTGAGCTTGAGCCACAGGACGATGACAATGACGAGGTAGTACACCACACCGCCCACCACCGTAAAACTGAGCGTTCCGTAGAAGTTCAGGCGCTTGCCGAGGATGGCGCCGCCCAGCACTTCGCCAATGATAACGGCGGCGAGACCGATGACGATGGCGCCGCGGCCCATGTTGATGTCCGCAAAGCCCTGATACTGGGCAAGCAGGCCGCCGGAGAGGGCGACGATGCCGTTGGAGAGCGACAGGCCCAGCACCTTCATGTTGTCGATGTTGATGCCGAGGGCGCGGCTCATGGCGGGATTGTTGCCGGTGGCGCGGATGGCGGAGCCCTGCTCGGTGCCGAAATACCAGTAGAACACGCTTACCAGCGCGAGAGCAACGAAAAAGCCCTTTAAAATGGCGGAGGGAATATTGCGGGAGGAGAGCAGCAGGTGGTATTTGTCCACACTGACCGCCTTGTTCGCCGCCATGCCCATGATGTGCAGATTGATGGAATAGAGAGAAAACTGGGTCAGGATCCCGGCGAGGATCGCGGGGATGCCGAGCTTCGTGTGCAGAAGCCCGGTCACAAGACCCGCAAGAAGACCTGCCGCCATCGCGACGAGAAGCGCCGCCCACGCGGGCCAGCCCGCGAGGATCAACATCACCGTCACGGCACCGCCGGTGGTAAAGGAGCCGTCCACGGTCAGGTCGGCTACATCCAGCAGACGGAAGGTAATATAAATGCCCAACGCCATGATCCCCCAGATGATGCCCTGGGAGATACCGCCCGGCATGTTTCGGAAGAGCTTGAGTATGTTCAGAGAAGCGAAATAGCTTGTTATTGTCACAGATCACACCTCAGATTTTATTCGATTGCAGACAGGCTTGCAAGCGAGGACTCGCGTTTATCGCACACGGCGGTTCGCGACACGCCGCGGCGTCAGAAGAAGCTCGCTCCGCTCCCTCCTTCTTCCCTCCCAACATCAAAGCCGATGCTTTGATGTTGAGAGGAAAACGGAAGGAACGGATATGGAGCTTTCGCCCTTAGGCGGAAGCGAAATGCAGTGAGTTTCGTTTGACGAGGACGCGAGGCCTCGTTAAACTCAGCTCAGCGTGTTATTGAGGAAGCAGAGCTCCCTCAATAACAAATCTGATTTATAGTCTGCAATCGGGTGACTTTGCTTGAAAATTACTCCGCGATGGCCTCGTAGGCCTCGGGGACGGTGATGCCGAGGATGTCGCAATTGGTCTTGTTGAACTTTTTGGCGAAGGGGGCGTACTGGATCTCCATGGTGGAGACGTCCGCGCCCTCGGCCAGGATCTTCGCGGCCATCTCGCCGGTCACGGTGCCGAGATCGTAGTAGGAGATGGACAGGGTCGCCACGCCGCAGCCGGAGCAGAGACCTTCCTCACCGGCGACGATGGGGACCTTCTTGCTCAGCGCCACATTGTTGATGAGCTCGGCGTTGGAGGCGGCGGTGTTGTCGGTGGGGATGTAGAGGACGTCGCAGTCGTCGCAGGCGTTGTTGGTGACGGCGGCCACGTCGTTGGAGTCGGCGAAGGTGTAGTCGGAGACCTTATAGCCCATGCCCTCGAGGACGGGGCGGATTTCATCGGCCTGGAACTTGGAGTTGGGCTCGCCGGAGCAATAGAGCAGACCCACGTTCTTCACGTCGGGGAAGAGCTCGTTCACGACGGCGGCAAGCTCAGCCGCGGGGACGCCGTCGGAGGTGCCGGAGATGTTGGACTCGGTGTAGCCCTTCCAGTCGTCAATGTCCAGAGCGGAGGCATAGTCGGTGACGGAAGTGCCGAGCACGGGGATCTTGTTGGTGGAAGCCTGGGCGGCCAGCAGGGCCGGGGTGGCGTTTGCGAGGATGAGATCCACTTCGTCAGACACAAACTGGTTGCAGATGACGGCGCAGGTAGCGGAGTCGCCGGAGGCGTTCTGCTCCACAAAGCTGACCTTGTCGCCGAGGGCCTTGGTCAGGGCATCCTTGAAGCCCTGGGTCGCGGCGTCGAGGGCGGGGTGCTGCACGAGCTGGCAGATGCCGACGGTGTAGTTGTCAGCGGCAAAGGCGGCGGGGGCGGCCAGGGCAAAAACCATGGTCAGCGCAAGAACGAGAGCAAAGATTTTTTTCATGATCGTTTTCTCCTTTATCGGATTATTTGTGTACGGCGTTTCAACAGAAACCCGGCCGGGTCCAAAACAAAAAACCGCCCAGACGGCAGTCTGTGCGGCGCGTTTTCGGAACGGGGACCGGAATCTCCATCCTGGCAGGAGCGTTTGGTGCAGCACAAACCGCTATTACTTTCTGCGATACAGGGAATAGTAATAGACGTATGCGGCTGTATAACGCATCTCCGACATGACGGCGACTCCTTCTTCTGTTGGATGTTCAAACTTTAACACTTTTTGGTGCTAAAGTCAACGGCGTTTTGCACGGCTTTGTTCATTTCGGTAAAAAGCAACAGGAAAACACAGAGCCCCCGGGACTTCTTTGTTCAATTTTTGAAGTGTTTTCGTCGTCCCGCGTATGATCCCGCAAAAAACGGGAATACTTCGATGTAAAGAAGAAACAGTTATGGGTATCGGCTGCATGCGGCAAAGCCATATTGCCGTAGGGGCGGCTGTCAGCAGCCCGCAAGGGCGCGGGCGGATAATATCCGCATCTACGGGATCGGGCTTACCGACAAAACCCGATATGCCGATAGACAGTGATTTGTGTTCTGCGCCGCCTGCGGCAAAGAATGACAAGGGAGGATCGAAAAGTGTTCAAGAAAAAATGGGTGCGCGCGGCCGCCTGGATCGGCGGCGGCCTGGGGGCGCTTGCGGCAGCGGTGCTGGGCGCATATTTTCTCTGGGAGAAACCGCCCGAGACAGCCCGGGGAAACCCTGTGCTCACAGAGCTGAACCGGGCGCAGAGTCCCGCGCCCTCCGCCACCCTGCCGCCGACGCCGACACCGGACCGGGGCACGCCCTTCAAAACCGAACGGCAGGACGGCGTCTACACCCTGCTGCTCGCGGGCAGCGACGACGGCACCGGCAACACCGACACCATTATGGTGGGCAGGCTCGACACCGTGCGGCACACGGCAAATTTCGTGAGCATTCCCCGGGACACCCTCATCAACGTGGACGCGCCGATCCGCAAGCTCAACGCCGTCTACTGGACCGCGGTCTACAGCGGCGCGAGCGGAAGCGACGCACTCCGACGGCATGTCAGGAAGCTCACGGGCTTCGACGTGGACTGCTACGCCATTCTTGAGCTGGACGCCTTCGAGCGGGCGGTGGACGCCCTGGGCGGTATCTGGTACGACGTACCCCAGCGTATGTACTATGAGGACGGCCCGGTCATCGATCTGGAGCCGGGCTGGCAGCTTCTCAACGGGGAGCAGGCCATGTGGCTCTGCCGCTATCGGAGTGACTACGTGAACGGGGATTTGGACCGCATCGAGGTGCAGCACGATTTTCTAAAGTGCGCTGCGGAGCAGTTCCTGCAGCTCGGCAGCATCCCGAACGTGAAGAAGGTGGCCTCGATCCTGGCCGAGAACATGGACACCAACATGACCGCTGCCAACATGGCCTGGTTTGCCCGCCAGCTTCTGCGCTGCCGGAGCGAAGATGTAAACTTCTACACCGCGCCGAACACACCGGCTTATGTGCACGACCTGAGCTACACCTTCCTGGATCTCTATAACTGGATCCAGATGATCAACGACTGCCTCAACCCCTCCACGGAGCCCGTGGGCGAGGGACAGCTCGATCTCGTGTACCTGCGCGGCGGGGAGGTGTGCTGCACCTCGGCCATCCAGGGCATTGCCTATTTCTCCCTGGGCCGCCGGGGGTCCCCGCCCGCGTACGAGGAGGAGCCGATCTACGAGGAGGAACCGGTCTACGAGGAGGAGCCGGACATCCTGCCCCCGCCCGAGAGCTGGATGACGGACGCGCCCCCCGCGGAAGACGAAAACTCCGCCCGCTTTGTCCTGCCCACGGACATGGACTGGCTGACGGAGACGTGAGACAAACGATCAAAAAGCCCTGGACGATTTTTCGTCCAGGGCTTTTTGCTGCATAAACGCTCAACCCCCGTGCCGGAGGCGGCGGATATCCTCCCCCACGAAGGGGAGGGTCTTGAACTCTCCCAGGATGCGGGAGGCGATCTGCGGGGTGTAGCGCTTCGAGAGCTCGTCGTTTGTGAGGTTCGTGCTGATGATGGTCTTGCGGCCGTTTACGAGGCGGCTGTTCACCAGGGTGTACAGGGCGCTCTGGGCCATGGGCGTGGTCATCTCGGTGCCGAGATCGTCCAGAATCATGAGTCCGCAGCTCTCCATCCGCCGGATACGCAGGGCGGCTGCCTCTCCCTCCGGGAGGTCGCGGGAAAACTTGGCCCGCTCGTAATACTCCAGCGCGGCGGAGGCGGTGTCGTAGCAGACCGAAAAGCCGCGGGCGGACACCACCCGGGCGATGCATGCCGAGAGAAAGGTCTTCCCGAGACCCGTGCCGCCCTGAAAAAGCAGATTCGGCGAGGATTCCGAGAAGCCCTCCGCATAGCGGCGGCAGGCGTCAAAGACCATCCGCATGGTATCGCGCTGCGGAGCCCCTGTGCGCGGATCGACCGTCTGGGGGTAGAGAGACAGGTCAAAGTTTTCAAAGCGCTCATCCCCACGGCGCATCAGGGTGCCGAGCTCCTTTGTGAGCTCCCGGTTATAGAGCTTGTCAAGACAGCTGCAGACCCGCCCCTCAAACATGCCGGTGTCCCGGCAGAGAGGGCAGGCGACGATCTCGTCCAGGTAGTCCGACTGAAAGCCCGCCTCGGTGAGGAGCTCCGCCCGGCGCATCTGCAGGTCCAGGTTCTCGTCCCGGATCTCCGCGAGCCGCTCCTTGAGATCGGGACCCTTCCCGATGGTGAGGCGCACGAGCTGGGCCATGTGGGCGCGCAGCCGCTCGTCGATGCGGCAGATCTCCGGTACACGGGCCGTGACCTCCGCATAGCGGCGCTGCATTTCGTCCCGATTGTTCCGGCGTATGTTTTCAAGTTCGCCCCTCGCCCGGGCCAGGAGCTTTCCGTCGTATGCCATGGTATCACCCAAAATTCTTATTTGTTCAGCAGAGATTTAAGATCGCTCAAATCAATGGGGGTATCCGAAGCGCCCGCCTTTCCTCTCGGGCGGCGGGTGTCCCTGTCGCGGACGTCCGCCTCCGTGTGCAGGCCCTTTTCGTGCCAGCTCTTGAGGATGCCGTTCATATAGCTCCACTTGAGACTGCCCGTGTTCGTGAGAGTGCGGTCATAGGCAAGGGCCAAAAGCTCCTCGTCGAAGCCCATGTCCAGCCACTCGGAGAGATACCTGATCTCCGTGGCAACGAGCGGACGGCCCGAAATGCCCAGGAGCTGCGCCGCTCGGGCGAGCTGGTCGCGTCGTCTGCGGCTTTTGGCGATGTACTCCTCCGCCTGCTCGAGGGTGAGGATCTCCCGGTTTGCCCATACATAGCCCTCTTTTTCAATGAGGCGCATGGAGGGAGGCCTGCCAGCGGGCGCGGTGCTGACGCAGTAGTTGAGCAGCATCATGATGACCTCCGGCGGCAGGGCCAGATAGTCGTACAGACCGAAGAGCTTTTTGAGGTCGCTGCTCGAGAGGATACGCCCCAGGGCGCGCTGCGCCTCGGTGACAAGGGCGGCGAAGCGCGGGTCCTCCCGGCTGCGCACGGCGATGTCCTTCGCGGTGTACTCCGGCGTCTCGTCCGGCGGCGGGAGCTTTTCGGCGGCGGGAACGGAGGTCGAGGTCTCCATGCGGCGGAGCTTTTCGCGGGCCGCCTCCATCTCCGCCCGTGTGCGGCAGAGGGCGCGTGCGGCTTCCTCGGTCCCGTCGGAACCGTGCAGAAGGCGATAGAGCCACAGCAGGGCCACGTCCCCGTCGTGTGCGGCGACAAGACGTGAAAGTTCGTCCGCCGTAACTGTGAACTTGCCGCTGCCCATGCTCTCACTCCATTCCGATCGATCTTCTTCCGCGCCGGCTTCCCGTTCAGGGGAGCCGGCGCGAAGCGCCTGAGGGGTTCTCCCCTTTATGAAAAACTGAAAATTCACTCATTGTTCACGCCAGGTTCGTATTATACCACGATTATCCCCTTGCCGCAAGCCTTGTCCTTGTGCTATAATTACCCTGTATTTTTGCGGTCAATTGCGAACAGGTTTTGCAATTGAAAACCTGCGCTTATCGCACGCGGCTTACAAGAGACAAGCGCGCTTGGCCGACACGAGGCTCGTAAAGCTCGCCTCAAAATCAAATTTGATACACAGACATAGAAGGAAACGTACAGAATGACAGAACTGCTCTCACCCGCCGGATCTCCCGAGGCTGTAATTGCCGCGGTGCAGAACGGCGCGGACGCCGTCTATATGGGTCTCGGCAACTTCAACGCCCGCCGCGGCGCCAAGAACTTCACGGACGAGGAGTTTGAGCGCGCGGTGCGCTACTGCCGCATCAGAGGCTGCAAAGTCTACGTCACGCTCAACACCCTCGTGGGCGACCGGGAGGTGGAAGAGGCCCTGCGCACCGCCCGCCTCGCGTCCGAGGTCGGAGCCGACGGCATCATCATCCAGGATCTGGGCCTCGCCGCCGCGATCCGCGGCTACCTGCCGGATATCCCCCTGCACGCGAGCACCCAGATGTCCATTCACAATCTCGCGGGCGTGGAGGCCGCGGCAGAGATGGGCATGACCCGCGCGGTGCTCGCCCGGGAGCTGAGCCTGGATCAGATCCGCTACATCACCCAGAACGCACCCATCGAGACAGAGATTTTCGTGCACGGGGCCCTGTGCTTCTGCCATTCGGGCCAGTGCTACATGTCGGCCCTGATCGGCCAGCGCAGCGGCAACCGCGGCATGTGCGCCCAGCCCTGCCGCCTGCAGTACTCCCTCGGCGGGCGCATGGACGACCACCCCCTCTCCCTCAAGGACAACTGCCTCGTGGACAGACTCCAGGAGATCGAGGAGGCCGGCGTCGCCTGCATCAAGATCGAAGGGCGCATGAAACGGCCGGAGTACACCGCCATTGTCACCCGCATCTATGCCAACGCCCTCAAGGAGCACCGCCAGCCATCCCCCGAGGAGTTGCAGGATCTGGAGCGGGCCTTCTCCCGCCAGGGCTTCACCCAGGGCTATTTCAACGGCGACCAGGAGGATATGTTCGGCGTACGCATGGACGTCGACCGGGAGACGGATCAGCTCTTCGCCCAGGCCCGCAAGGGCTATTCCGAAGGGGAGCTGCGCCGCGTGCCCGTGCATTTCTATACCCTCGTGGAGAAGGGCCAGCCCATCCGCGCCATCGCCTTTGACAACGACGGGCACAAGGCCGTCGCCTCCGGGCGCGTGCCGGAGAAGGCACGGGGTGCGGGCCTCTCCTCCGGCTATCTGACCGAACAGATGTTCAAGACCGGCGGCACACCCTACAACGTGGTGGAAAACCAGGCCAAGGCGGACCCGGGCCTCTTTGCTCCCGCCGCCGCCATCAATGAGCTCAGGCGCAATCTCGTCTCCGAGCTCAGTGAACAGCGCGGAAAGCCGCCCGTGCGCCGCGTGGGACAGATCCCCGCAAAGCCCGGGGGGACCGCGCCGGGGGCAGACCCCGCCATGATCTTCCAGGTCCTCACGCCCGAGCAGCTCACGCCCGAGCTTGCGGCCCTGAAACCCAGATATCTCTACGTCCCCATGACGGTGATGAGTGAGTATTTCGATCTGCTTGAGCCCTTCGAGGAGAACGGGACCGTGCCCGTGGTGGTGCTGCCCCGGGTCATCACCGACGATGAGGAGCATATCGTGCGCGAAACTCTCGAAAAGCTCTTTGACTTCGGCATCAACGAGGCGCTGGTGGGGAACCTGGGCCACGCGATGCTGGCAAAGTCCGTGGGGCTCGGCGTGCGGGCCGATTTCGGCCTCAACGCCTTCAACTCCCTCACAATGGCGGTGCTGCGCGAGGCGGGCTTCCTCTCCGCCACGGCCTCCTTTGAGCTGCGCATCGCCCAGATCCGGGACCTCTCCAAGACCGTCGATACCGAGATGATCGTCTACGGCAGGCTCCCGCTCATGGTGTCGGACCAGTGCGTCATCCGCCACTCCTCGGGCCGCTGCACCTGCCAGACCCCGGCCCAGATGGCCGACCGCATGGGCGCCGTGTTCCCGGTGTTGAAGGAGTTCGGCTGCCGCAACGTGATCTACAACGCCCACAAGCTCTATCTCGCGGACAAGGCGGAGGATCTCTACGGCGCGGGCCTCTGGGGCATGCGCATGATGTTCACCACCGAGTCGCCCCGCGAGTGTCTCGAGGTCGCGAAGGTTTACCTCGGCCAGTCCGACTATCAGCCGAACGTGCTGACGCGCGGGCTGTACTACCGCGGTGTGGAGTAACGGCGTTGCGGCCGGACATCCGATCGCAGTGATAAGGACATGCATATGAAAAGCGGGCATGAAGGAAAAGCAAAAAGAATACTGACGCTTCTGCTGGTACAGATCCTGCTGACGATAGCGGTGCTGGCCTGCTTCGACCTGTTCCACCATGTCCTGCCCGACAGGAAGCGCCAGCGGGAGGGCATGGCAGAGCCGATCGGTGCGGTTGCCGTAACGGCGCCCGCCGCGGCGCAGGAGACTCACCCGGCGCCGGACCCGCCCGCGGCGCCCGCAATACTGCCGCCGGACCCGTCTCCCGAACCGGCTGCGACGCCGGAACCGACGCCGACGCCGGAACCGACGCTGCGGGAGCGCTTCGCGGAACACTTCAGCGAGGATGTCATCTCAACAGAAAGCACCTATACGAGTCCCTATCTCGCGGTGACGGTTGAGAAGATCGAGAGAGCTGAGCCCTTCCCCGATATGACCTTCTTTGTGGCGGATATTTATGTGGCCGATGCCGAGTGCTTTCAGGCGGCCTTTCCGCTTTCCGCCACCTATGCCGAGGCAAAGTACATTGCCCGCGATAATCATGCGGTCCTCGCAATCAACGGGGACTGTATGGCTGCCATCCGGCAGGGGCTCCTCGTCAGAAACGGGATGATCTATCAGCAGTCGTCCGGCACGTCGGACTACTGTGTCCTGTATCGGGACGGGAGCATGGCGACCTTCGGCCCCGACGCCTGTACGGAAGAGGAGATCCTGGCACAGAATCCCATGCAGGTGTGGCAATTCGGACCGGCGCTGCTGGATGAAAACGGCGCCCCGCTGGAGGAGTTCAATATCAGCCGGTCGCTGTTGAAAGTCAACCCGCGCACCGCCCTGGGCTATTACGAGCCGGGCCACTACTGTTTCGTCGTGGTCGACGGACGTCAGCCGGGGTATTCCCAGGGCGCCTCGATGGAGACGCTGGCGAGACTTATGAGCAGCCTCGGCTGTGCCGCCGCTTTCAACCTGGACGGCGGCGCTTCGAGCGCAATGGTCTTTCAGGACAAACTTGTCAACCGTCCCAGCGGGCATCGGGAAATAAACGATATGCTGATCATTCGGGAGCCGGAGGGATTTCAAAATGAAGCGCCTTAAAATCTTGCTTCCGCTGCTGACCAACGCCCTTCTGCTTGGCATGGTCGTCCTCGTGATCCTGGACAGATATAATCCGTATCAGGGCTTTCTCAACAGCCTGAGCTCCCGGATATATATCCTGATCCTCTGCGCCTGCGGACTCTGGACGTCGCTTCTTTTGCTGCGGCGCTTTCTGCGGGAGGATCCCCGGGAGTGATCCCCCATCCGGACACCCTGCGGCAGTCCGTTTTGAAACTGGAATTGGAGACTTTTTTCTATGTCGATCATACTCGCCTCCGCGTCGCCGCGGAGGAAGGAATTATTGGAAATGCTCGGCGTGGGGGATCTGCGGATCATCCCCGCAAAGGGTGAAGAAAAGGCCGCCGACGGGCTTTCACCGGAGGAGCTTGTCAAAGCCCTCGCCGCCCGCAAGGCGCGGGAAGTGGCGACAAAGTGTGCGGGCGATGACGTGATCGTCGCGGCGGACACAATCGTCCGGGTGAACGGGAAGATCTTCGGCAAGCCCCGTTCCGAGACGGAGGCCGCCGAAATGCTCCGGACCCTCTCGGGCCGGGCGCACGAGGTCTACACCGGTGTGGCCGTGATCCGGAACGAACGGGAAACCCTTGCGGCAGAGCGCAGCGCGGTATACTTTCGGGCCCTCTCCGAGCGGGAGATCGCCGCCTATATCGCCACGGGCGAGCCCATGGACAAGGCAGGGGCTTACGGTATCCAGGGCAAAGGGTCCCTCTTTGTCGAGGGCATCGAGGGGGATTTCTTTAACGTCATGGGTCTGCCCCTGTGCAGGCTCGGAATCATGCTGCGCGAGCAGGGGGTTGAGCTGCTTTGAAGGATTATTTGAGAAAAAACGGCATCCGCGTGGGCATCATCGTAGCCGCCGTGGTGCTTATCATCAGTCTCGGCGCAGCCACCCGCAGGGGAAACATCGGCGTCATCCAGAATGTGGCGGGTATCGTCAAGGCGCCGATCCAGAAGGTACTCTCCTCCGCCGTCAACTGGTTCGACAGCATGTACGGCTACCTCTATGAATATGACTCCCTGATGGCGGAGAACGAATCGCTCCGTTCCCAGCTCGCCGAGGCGCAGCAGTCCGCCCGCGACGGCATCGCCGCGAGTGAGGAGAATTCCCGTCTGCGCCAGCTTCTGGAGCTGCGGGAGAAGCACACGGACTATGTTCTGGAGTCCTGCAAGGTGGTCCTCTGGTCCAGCTCCAACTGGTCCAGCGCCTTCACCATCTCCAAGGGCGCCTCCAGCGGCATCGAGCTGGGCGACCCGGTCATCACGGAGTACGGCGCCGTGGTCGGGCAGATCACGGAGCTCGGCACCAACTGGGCCACAGTCTCCACGGTCATCGACGTGGACATGTCCGTCGGCGCCTTCGTCGGGGCCACCGGCAACTCCGGCATGGTGGTGGGCGAGTATTCCTTCATGCGCGACAAGACCGCAAAGCTCACCTATCTCGCCGACGGCGCGCAGATCTTCGTGGGGGACGATGTGCTGACCTCCGGCTCCGGCGGCGCGTTCCCGGCGGGTCTTATGATCGGCACCCTCACCGCCGTGCAGACCGAGGCCGGCGGCCAGATCGAATACG
>CAMHEN010000041.1 GCA_946184165.1 uncultured Clostridia bacterium
GGACTGTCGAACAAGAAGCCCCCACTTCTACGCGAAGCGAAAGTGGTGGGAGTACATCACATAAGAATCTCTTACTCTCCGCAAAGCCTCAGCATCTCCATCACGCCGGCCGTCCACCGCTCAGAGTCGCCGATCCCGCACTGGACCATCCCGCCCTCGAAATATAACAGCGTGACGTCATCGCCCGCCTTGGTCATCTGCAGAAGAGTTCCGCCGAATGACCCCCCATCCGCGAAGGTGATCTCCTCAAAATCAAAAGAAATTTGCCAGTAATCACCCACATTCGCAAAGATCTTCTTCCCCGGCAGAATATTCCGCAGCCGCATCGTGAACGTGGTCTCACTGAGCATATGGAGAAGCACCGGAAACTCTTTATCCTCCGGCGTAAAGGAGAACTCATGGTTGACCGAGTCCCCTGCCGGCCGATACAAGCCGCTGATCCGGACGCACCCATCCATCCTGAGGGCCGGATACCGCTGCTCGATCGTGCGCGGCCAGGTATAGAACAGAGCTGACAAGACGAGCACGGCGAGGACTGCTGCGGCCGCGGCAAGGCCCCATCCTCTTTTGCGCACATTCTTCTTTTCTTCCTGCGAATCCCTCACGACGCTCGCGAGCGTCTCCTCCGCCTTCTCCCTGTAGTCTTCCACAGGAATCCGCTCCCCGGTGAGCAGTTCATTTACCGTGATGCCGAGCAGATTGCAGAGTTCAAGCATGATGGAGGCGTCCGGGAGGCTTTTGCCGTTTTCCCACTTTGAGACCGCCTTATTCGAGATCCCGAACTGCCCGGCGAGAGACGCCTGCGTCAGCCCTTTTTCCTTCCGAAGTTCGGCGATGAATCTTCCGATTTTTACCTGATCCATGGAGATTCCTCCTTTCCCTGCCATCATCATACCGAATTGCCCCGAAAAATGCAATGAACCTCCGGTAGACCCGCCTCATCAGCCCCTTTTTCCCGGAGGTACACCAAAAATCCCGCCAAAAAAGAGCCGCTTTTCGCGGCTCTCATTAACCTTATGTCATTCTTCCGGGCTGTATTCCAGAATATCTCCCGGCTGGCAGTTAAGCGCCTCGCAGATTGCCACCAGAGTGGAAAATCTGATTGCACTCACCTTGCCGGTCTTAAGCTTGGAGAGATTCACATTTGAAACTCCCACACGTTCTGACAGCTCATTCAGACTCATTTTTCGGTCCGCCATAACCCGGTCGAGCCGCAATACTATTTTTCCCATACGTGACCTTCCTTATAAAATCTCATCAACCTCGTTCTGAAGAGCCCTGCCGTATTCCAGTATCGAGTAGATACACCAGAAAAGAAGAGCCCCTATGACAGCCGGACCGACGCCGACAAATACCAGAAGCGCCGCCGTCAGCATGATAAACGCATACTTAAGCTTGCCCAATATCCTGTCTGAGAAAGGTGTTGTCTCCCGGCTGAGCTCCTTAAAGATATCTTTAAAAAGACCCAAAGCACATGTGACAATGGCGCAGAGGATGGCTGCCACGGCACAGCTCATGGCGATCGGCAGTGCATAATTTCCCGCGGCAAAAGCCCTGTCATAGTTTATCAGGAAATTTATATTGCTGCCCCCTATTCTGAGGTTTTCGACGGTTACCGAACCGGCTTCCACCGCTTTTCCGACATGCTCATCAATCATTCCCCTCTGCGTAATGCAGACAATCACTCCTATGAGCGCCAGTACGATACCGACAATTGTCACGATCTGCAAAACGGAGATCACCCGTGACGATGTCCTGCAACGGTTTCTGACAGCCTCAAGCTTCCTGCTCTGTTCATTCATGATTATTACCTCCATCGGCTTTATAAGGTTAATTCGGGTTCAACGTTATTCGTTAACGATTTAATGTTTACCGTTAAATATAATATACCAGCCAGCGGAATGTTTGTCAATAACTTTTTAATGTTATTCGTTAATTATTTTCTGTGTAAAATAAAAACAGGGCTTCTGCCTATCGGTCGAAAGCCCTGTTATTATCCTCATATAATTCCTGTTGCCAGCACCGCCAGCCCTTCTTTCCCGGGCAGACGGAGCTTTGTTCTTCCGCAGGCATCTTCTTCCAGAACGGTTCTTGTCATGTTCCAGACATCGATCAGTTCCACGCGGTAGTGCTTATCCTCCGGCAAAGGCAGGGTCTGCTCACCGAAGCATTGCCGGTCGTTGAACCAGAGATATGCTTCCTCGCCCGCGTGGGCGGCCCACTCGTGCTCACCGGCGATATGGGCGGTGCGGTCGTCGGTCTCCATACGGCGGATGCTCCCGGCGATGGAGCGCACAAAGCTGTGCATCTCCTCCGGGATCTCAAGGAGCGCCGCCTCCATCTCCTCGCTGTCCATCTGCGCCAGCGTCAGCAGGCCGGCATTGGAAAAGGGTGTCAGCGGCCCGGGCAGGCTCTCCGTGATACCGCGCAGGAAGGCGATTCGCTCCGGACTTTCACCCTTCAGCACACCGCCTCTGGCCCACCATAGCACTTCGTCATCTGAAAGAAAGGTTTCGCCATGGGTGCAGTATGCCCCGCTGGCCACACAGCGCCAGAAGCGGCAGACCATCTCCTGCGCAGAGATGCTGCCCCAGAAATGAGGCAGATTCCCCTCATAGCAGCACTCGTCGATGATGACAGGCTTTTTGTACTTCGCGATCCAGCGCGGGATCTCGGTCAGACCCTTGGTCTGGATGCTGGCGTGAGTGATATTGCGGCGCCCGGCGTCCCAGAAGCAGAAACAGTTGTGGCAGGATAACAGGTGCCCATAGGGGTCGTTTTCCGCCACAAATTCCTCGATTTCTTCCCAGTCTGAGATGGTTTTCCCCCGGCTCAGATCGTACTCGTTGGCAAGGCTCCACCAGATGCCGGGTTTCGCGGACAGCCTGCGGAGCAGAAAGCTTAGATAGCGCAAATTGTCCGCCCGGCTCATGGTGTCAAAACCCCAGCGGTCATAGGGATGGAAAAGAATCAGATCCACCTGAATGCCCATATCGGTAATCCGGTCGAGGATCTTCTCAAAGCGATGCCAGAAGGCGAGGCAGGGGCGGCTCGTGTCCCAGGACCCGTCCTCCCTTTTCTCAAAAGCATAGTACGGCGGTTCATTGTGGTTGTAGTCATAATCTTTCGGAAAGACGCACATACGCACTTTATTGAAGGGGGCGGTTTTCAGCGTACTAAGGGTCTGCTCCACCAGCGCGTCGTCCTGATGGGCCAGAGCATAAACGGTGGTGCCGAAGGGCACGAACAGCTTTCCGTCCTCAAATTCAAAATGGGTGTCCACGGCTTTGACAAGCCCGTGATGCCTGCTGTCCGCCGCTTCACAGATCTGAGTTCCCTCGGTGTTCACCGCGCCGGTAACCTTCCAGGTATATACGCCGGGCTTTTCCGGCAGGAAACGCACTTTGTATACGCCCTCGCCGTCATAAAAACCTTTGACGTTCTTTTTCTCACTCCCGCAGGCAAATTCTGCACAGAGAGGAATATCCGCATACTCTGCGGCCGGTTCTTTCCCTGTAAACCTCAGTTCAAATGTTTCATATTGCCTCATTTGCAGCCTCCTTTGCCACAGTGCCTCCAACCAGATACGAAGCGAGGATCTGATAATCCGCGTCATCGCTGCAGACGATCTCTCCTCCCGCCAGAAATTCTCTATCGCCGCACACAGAGGCAAACAGATACCGGCAGAAGGTGGATTTCAAATTCAGCCGGTCCCCCTCGGCGGAGTTGAAGAAGACTTCTCCGCCGCATTTCTGTGCGGTTTTTATAAATTCCAGATAGTTTTCCAGTTTTTTCAGTTTCACGATTTCTCCTTTTCGCTGTCCTGTCCTCTTGTCTCCCGGAAGCGTTTGGGAGACATGCCGATCTCCTGCCGGAATACACGGTCGAAGTAGCTGCGGCTGCCGAACTGCAGCTCCTCACTGATCTGCTGAATGTCCTTCTGTGAAGTAAGGAGCATCACCTTAGCTGCTTCCAGACGAACCGATCGGATATAATCCGTCAGCTTCACGCCCGTCTCTCTTGTAAACTTCCGGGTCAGATAGTACTCCGTGTAGCCGCAATGCCTGGCGATATCCCCGGTGCTCAGACTTCTTGTATAATTCATACGAATATAGTCCCGGGCATCCCGAATCGCTTTGGACATGCCGTCCGCTTCCAGTACCTGACGGATCAGATGCTGATAATCTCTGTACATTCCCTGCACAACCCTGCTCGCAGCGCCGAAACTGCGCAGTTCTTCGACCTTTCGGATCCATCCGCTCTCCCTGGTTTTGGCGGCAGTCAGGCTGACGCCTCTGCGGATAGCGGTTCTGGCACAGAGTGCGTTGAACACGATCAGGTTGTCCTTGAGCTGCCGCAGGCTGTCCTTCAAATGAAAATCCTGCACTTCGCCGCCATAGTTGTTGCCGCTTCCGGATGGGGCCCGTCCTTCACCGAGGCAGCGCAGCAACATTTCTTCATAGGCTACCTGGCGCGCAAAATCATTTTCCGGGGCCTGGATTTCTTCTTCCGGCTTCTCGTTCATCAGCGGCACAACGGATTCAAACAATATGCTGTCACGGCTCATATTCTCTTCGTAGCAGGTAAAATGAAGCATACTTGCAAAATTTTTTATAGAATCCGAATGCACAAAAGGCACATCTCCCAGGACTCTCATATAGTCCCGGCGCAGATGCTGCGACAGACCGCGCCGGTCCAGCCTCTCAAGGCTCTCCTCGATGGAACTGTTTTTCAGATACATCGGCCCAAGGATTACGAGCAATCTCCCGCCCTGCCGCAGATGGACCCACTCGGCAATCCAGCCAAGCCCCAAATCACCTGAAAGAACACAGGGAACCCCCTCAAGATCCTTTTTTTCTAATGCCGCATCCAGACATCCGCCGGTTTGCAGCAGCATGTGATATTCCTGTTGATGAGGTGCCGTGGAATAAAACAGCTGCTTTTTATCGTTAAAGCACCAGGCACCCATGCGGCAGGCAGCGTAGACCATACCCTGCAGATTGTTGAGCTGATATTCCACATCCGAACGTGCGAGTTTCATTTTCCGGTCACACTCCTTCTTTGAATAACCTACCATAAAAACTACGGCAGCGCCAAACGGCGCTGCCGTAGAGAGATGTGAGGCCGGATTATTAAGCCTCACCCTGCTCGGCCTTGGCTGCTGCACGGTTAGCCTCGTTGGTTTTCTTGATCTCAGGCATCATCCTGTCCAGTTTGTACGTACGGCAGACAAGGTAGACGATTACATACATGCCCGCCGGGATCAGCGAGTAAAGAAGCCGCACCATGGTGATGGCGGAAGCGGGCTGCACGGCCAGATTGCCGTCATAACCAGCCATACCAATCAGAATGCCCAGAAGCCCCGCGCCCAGACCGGCACCGATCTTGTTGGCAAAGCCGTTGACCGCGCCGAGAGTACCTTCCAGACGGCGGATACCGATAAACTCGTTGTAGTCGGCACATTCAATAATGATCAGTGCGCCCAGCATGGAGATGGGTACCGCACCGCCGCCGGTGAGGAGATTGCCGATGATGAGAAGGATCAGGTTGCTGCCGGCAAAGAAGTTGATGGTAAAGCCGGCAATTGTGCACAGGATGCCGATGCGGATGAGTTTCATGACGGAGATCTTCTTGAGGATCTGGGGGAAGATGAACATGAGCGGCAGGATGATGAACTGCGTCGCGGCCAGCACGCCCATGAGTCCCACATTGCCCACAATGTCGGTGAAATAGAAGACATTTACGCCCATGTTGGTAATGATATTCATGACCATGGAAGCCAAAGCGATAATGTAGATATAGGGATTCTTTTTCAGAACCTCGAAAATGTCCTTGAACGATACCTTCTCATGACCGGACTTTACATCCACATCGTTGGTCTCTTTCACGACGAAGAAGCGCAGCATACCGAGAACGGTCATGGGGACGGCAAAGATCGCGACCAGCCTGATCCAGCCGCCCTGGCTGGTAGCCAGAGTGCCCATTAAGCCGGGGAAAACGATGTTGAACACCGCAACGATCAGCATGGGAACCACACCGCCGTAAGTGGACAGAGACACATACTGCTTTTCGCTGGAAAAGGCGCGGACCATGTAGACTGTACCGTTGGCACTGAGGAATGTGTTGAAGATGGAGTTGGCGAACAGGTATGCCAGAAGGATCCATGCAGCCTTGACTGTGTTGGTGGCAGCCGCGGGAACGCAGAACAGCAGCAGGGTACTGAGCCACATACCGACTACACACCACTCATAGGGGCGGCCCTTGCCCCATTTCGTATGGGTGTTGTCCACAATGTATCCTGCGAACAGATCTGTCACACCGTCAATCAGCTTGCTGGCCAGCAGCAGACTGCCTACCAGTGCGGCGGGCATCTTCATCGTGTTGACCGCAAAGACTGTCAGGTATCCCATGACCATGAGGGCCACACCGGTTGAGGCGGGCCGCAGGGACCAGGCCAGCAGTGTTCCTAAGGGCACGCCCTTTTCTTTCTTATCCACAGTTGCGGCGGACTTTACTTCTTCGCTCATTTGTTTTCTCCTCTCATTGTGCTGGTTTGTTTTGTCTTGTTTCGTGTTGTCCGGGTTTGTGTTATCTGATTTTATTTTATGGATTTTCAGAGCGTTTTATACGAAACTATTAACCTTCTTTTTCCAAAATTCGTGTTCTTATTCCACCACGATGCGGACGCGGTCCAGATTTCTCACCTGAGTGAATATCTCGTCCTTCCGGCCGTCCCTCTGGGAGGATACCCGGGTGGAGACAAAGTAGGTGCCCGGCTCGTCAAACCGGTAAATGATCTCGGCGTAAGCACCTTTGACGCCGTCTTTCTCCGTGCGAACCACTTTGCCCTGTACCGGAAAGAGGCCCTTGAGCTTCTCGGGGAAACCCCAGCGGTCGCGGAAGTCGAAGGCAATCCTGGTGATCTCTCCGGCATTCTCGGGAAGGGTCGCCTCCGTGCGGAGCACGAACTCACCGCCGGCGTGCACATGGGCGCATTTCTGGCCGTTGGCGGTCAAAACCACGCCGGCCTGCATCCCGTTGCGCTTTGCAGCGTCGGCTTCTTCCACGATCTGGCCGCCCACCCTCTCATAGGCGGTGGTCTTCAGCGGTTCCTTGCCCAGCTGCAGCCAGTCGGCCATATCGAGCAGCGCCTGATACAGAGCGCCCATGTAGTTGACGACCATGTTGTTTGCCGAGTCGTTGGAGTTGTTGTGCATGCAGCGCTGCATATAGTAGAGGCGGAAATCGTCCTCATTTCCCCTGGCTTCAATCACTTTATTGCGGTACCAGTCACCGCACCAGGGGCAGGTCGACTCGTCCATCAGGGACTGAATCACGATCACCTTGCCCTGGATTTGACCGTCCTGAGGACGTCCGGTGCCGTTGAGGCGGTAGCCCATCACATTGGGCCGCTGCGGCAGCGCGGGTGTGCCGTCGGCTTTACGGAACTGATCCCAGGCATGGAAACTTGCGTCCGGCACCTGATGGCGGTAGTAATGCTGGATGGCGATATAGTCTGAATTGTCGAGGCTCAGCTCATCGCCGGGCTTTACCCTGGAGAGTGCCTCGTTCAGATCTGACATGCCGAAGCACATGCCGATAGTGATAAAACCGCCGCCTGTACTCTCGTCCCGCTTCATGTCGCCGAGAAGCAGCGTCATGCCCCTGGCATCACCGGTCTCAAACGTGATGTTTACGCCCTTTAGATAGAGGTCTTCGCCTTCCGGCAGCTTCTCCAGCTCGATCCAGGCATCCTTGCCGTCAGTGAGCATCTTCTTCCAGGCATCGTCCACGCCGTTGCGGCTCTCGATCTCCTGCTCCTCTTTAGCGCTCTCGGGGTGGCCCGGCAGGTGTACACGCCTGACAGTTCCCCTGAACTGAAGTCGATCCTTCACAGCGCTGCTGCCGGGGTCTGCCCCCGCATAGCCGGGAACCTTCCAGAAATCCTCAAAAAAGCCGGGATCGCTGTGCTTTACGCCGGGAGACAGAACAGGCAGAGAGCCGTCGTCGATTTTGCCGCCGGCCTCCAGATACCAGGCCATGGGAGGAAAGCCCATATCGGTGAGTTCCCTGAGCATGGCGGCTTCCATCTCGTTCAGCCCGTCATACATGTTTCCGCTGCCGCCCGGCTCCAGATTGTCGATAATCTTCCCAAAGCAGTTGCGCAGAACGCGCTGGCCCTGTGCGTGCATGGTGATGGTGTTGGGCAGAGAAGCCGGAGAGCCGATCACGAAGGGCACCGCCCCCTCCCAGGCGTCGGTGTTTTCGATGCAGGCCATTGTCTTGTACCCGCCGCCGCTTCCGCCGAAGACAATGCCCACAGGGCGTCCGCCGCCGTAGATCTCCCGGGCCATCTTCCTGCTGTATTCTGCCACGGCCGCGCTGGACTTCCAGCGATCCGTGTCGTCCCCGTTGGGCCCGAACATCGCAACAGAACCCATATTGCTCTCTACGAAGTAAGCTCCGTTTAAAAGAGAGAAGCCGATCATGTCGTCCGCACCGGACTTGTTCAGGCTGGCCAGTTCCTCATCCGGCCCCGGGAACGGAGAGAGATACTGGAAAAAGCGGCCCTTGTAGGCATCTCTGCGAGGGAAGCAGAAGCTGAACTTCACGTTTGTGCCGGCGAAGCTGCCGTGCACGTAGCGGTAGGCCAGCTCAGTGCCGTCGGCAAGGACGCGAGTACGCATTTCCTCCACATCGACAACGGGTTCCTGATATCTGGGATCCGATAAAGCGTGGTAAATTTCTTTTGTCATAAAACCTCCTCCTGAAAAGTATTTTTGATTGCTGAGCTTACTCGTCTATCGTTTTTCCTCTGGTGATGCCGCACTCGTTAAAGGCATCCACCCGGACACAATAATTTCGTCCGGCGATCAACGCACCGATGCGCTTTTTTCCCGATGTGAACACCATGTAGCTGTGATACAGTTTGTCCGGAGAGGATCCGAACAGAATGTTATAGCCCACAGCATCGGACTGCGGCATAATCTTCACCTCCATGTCGAGTTCCCCCGTTCGGATGGCGGTAAAGTCCGGCTTAGCCGGTTTATCTCCGCTGCCGATGCCGAAGACCCGGAGACCTGACACACAGGGGGCCTGACCGTATGGCACCTCCATATCGCTAAGGCGCAGCCAGCGCGCCGTGAAACCTTCTTCCCTGACGACCAGATCGTGGGAAAGATCGGTCTCGGCCATCGATTTATCTTCGATCACAAACCAGTTTTCCCCGTCACAGGATGCTTCCAGCTTCCAGCGGGTGTACAAATCGTTTTCTTCAATATAGCGTGCCTGGGAACCGGAACGAATCTCGCCCGGGCAGGAGATGTCAATTTGATCATCGGCAAAATTGATCTGCACAGCGTGGACGTCAAACAGTCTGCCAAGATCGACAGTCAGCCACTCGTCACGGCGATTGCTCTCCGCGCGCCACCAGGTCTGCACGTTTTCTTCGGTCGCGCGGCAAGCCTCATGGCCCTCGGCTTGAGAAGATGCCGCGGCGGATTTACCAGCGCTGAGCAGCATCCATTCCGGCTCCTGCCAGGGATCGTCAAAGGTCTCACCGACAGCCATGGGCCAATCGCCGTATCGCTGATTGCAAAACAGTTCGCCGTCTTCGTCAAAGCCTGCCGGCCACAGACCGACGCGGCGCTCAAAGGGATGGTTCACGCTGATACGCATGGTGGAAGTGTGCCACCAGCGGTTTTGCCGGTCCTGCATGGTGGAGCCGTGACCGGCTCCGGGCATAAAGCCGCCGGGATGATAGGAATAAGGGTTGTTCTCCGCCAGGACAAAAGGCCCGAGTGGGTGTTCGCTGATATAAACGCCGTCGGAATAGACGTTGTACTCCGCACCCGGGCAGGCGTATTGCAGGTAATAGATGCCATTGTGCTTGTCCATCCATGCGCCCTCAATAAAAGGCGCATGGGACAGCATACCGCGAATCATGGGCTTCATATCCGCCGGAATCTGTTCGTCGCACATCCCGCGGCCGGCAAGGAAGGACTGATATTCTTTCTCAAGCTCCTGACCGAAAATCGGCGGAATCGAGTTGTCCTCGCCCACGCGCTCATAGCCTATTTCACCGGGCCGGCTTTCGATCAGCGCCTTGGGTTTCCCCAGCGGCAGCATGGTGGCAGGATCCAGCTCAACGCCCCAAATCGGTGTGGAATTAGAGGAGCCCCAGTAGAAGTAGACCCGTCCGTCCTCATCCGCAAACAGATTGGGATCCCAGAACGGGAAACTGCCCGGGAGCTTTTCATAAGGCCCGTTCAAAATATCCTGCGTGCGATAGCGGTCACAGATCGTATCCCGTCGTGATGCGCAGAAATACACCCACCCATCTACGACGCGCACATCGGGTGCGTAGTCGTACAGCGGAAGTGTGTCAGGCAGGCGATGGTTTTCCCAGTTTACAAGATCGTCTGAAACCCATACGCCCAGTGTCATGGAAGCAAAAATGTAATACCGTCCCTGAAAGCAGATCATCGAAGGGTCGGCCGCCTCGCGGCAGATCTGCATCCCGCTGCCTCTGCGTGGATCGGCATTGAACTGGTAGCGGTAGTTGACATTCAATGGATTGCAGTAGTATTTCATAGCAATGTTACCTGCCTTTCCCTCAAAGAAATCCCCGGTTGACAAAGCCGCCGTACTCAATCATCCCGGAGCAGCCGACCCAGCGCGTAGAGGCTGGGCTTGGCTGTGCGGACCTGGGTCGCACGGTTGACCCCAATGAGCCCAAAGGTCATGCCGTAACCCTTCTGCCATTCGTAGTTATCGAGCAGACTCCAATAGCAGTAACCTTTAACCGGCAGTCCTTCTTCGATGCACGACTTCACGCCCTGCGTAGCGCGGTCAAGAAATGCGATGCGGCGCTTGTCATCGGATGTGGCAATGCCATTCTCGGTCACGATCAGATCGCCGTGAAAATCCTTCGCTACCCGCCGCAGCACGTTTTCCAGTCCCTGAGGATAGTATTCGTACTCCATCTGTGTCAGCTCCGCCCCCTCGGGATTGGGCAGCGGACCGTCAGGACCGATGATCGTACGGGAATAGTTCTGTACGCCAAGGAAGTCGTCATCTGCCATGACGGGCAGGTAATGGGTGAATTCCTCCGCCCATTCTGCCTGTGCTTTTTCTTCTCCGCCTGGCACGCACTGCACGTCGTGCAGGCTCAAGGTCCAGCCGACTTTGATGTGCGGCGCGGCCTTGCGCAGGGACTCTCTTGCAGCAGCGTGAGCCTTCATGACAATCTCGTCGCCGTGGGTGGTGCGGGCAGAGACAAACACGGCAGGGCGGTCCGTGCCGAAAGCTTCCAGGTTTTCCCGCGCAAGTTCGGGGCTCCCGCGCATCAGATCTTCCATGTTTACTCCCACCTGTACTTTGCCGACAGCTACCATCTGCTGGAAGATCTGCCGCGCTACGGTGGAAATCTGAATGCCCATGTTGGCCTCGTTGATCGTGCAGACGTAGTTCAGATCATCCCCGAACTGTTCCGCAATATAGGCGGCGTAGCGGGCAAAATCATCGGGCGTCGTGTCCGCTTCCCAACCGCCCTTGCGGATCAGCCACACAGGGCTTGAGAAATGGTGCAGCGTGACGATGGGCTCAATGCCGTGATCCCGGCAAAAGCGAATGACGCTGCGATAATGCTCGGTTTCTTCCTCACTGAACTCTCCTTCCTCAGGCTCAATACGCGCCCACTCGATGGAAAACCGATAAGCGTTCAGACCGGCTTCCTTCAGCAGGAGGATATCCTCCTTGTATCGATGATAATGATCCACGGCGTCCCCAGAGGGTTCGGAATAGCTGCCATGGGGCATCTGCTCCTGGGCCCAGGTATCACTCAGCGTGTTGTTGCCTTCCACCTGGTGGGCTGCCGTTGCGGCCCCCAGCAGGAACTCTTCTGAAAATCTTCTCATTTTTGTTCACCTCGTAAGCTGAATTGATTGTTTGATGCTTCTACCCTAGCAAATCCCGTTTGCCGAATATATGAAATCTCTCGCCATTTATATCCATTTTTCGCTTATTTACTTGACGAAATATGACTTAAAAAAACGGATTCAAGCATAGAATGAAGCCATTTCGCCTGTCATAATAAAGTCAGAATTCACAATAACACTTCAGGAGAACCACCCATGAACGCAGAACAGATTCTTAAGGAAATGACACTGGAAGAAAAAGCGGCCTTTTGCTCCGGCCGGGACTTCTGGCACACGAAGGCCGTCGAAAGGCTGAATGTTCCCTCCGTGATGATGTGCGACGGCCCTCACGGCCTTCGCAAGCAGGAGGGCGAAGGCGACCATCTGGGCATCAACAAGAGCATTGAGACCGTCTGCTATCCCACAGCCGCGGCACTGGCCTCCTCTTTTGACCGGGACGTGATGCGGCGTCTCGGCGAGGCGCTGGGACAGGAGTGCCGGGCGGAAAATGTAGCCATGCTGCTCGGCCCGGGGCTCAACATCAAGCGCAGCCCTCTCTGCGGCCGGAATTTCGAGTATTTCTCGGAGGATCCCTATCTGGCCGGAGAAATGGGCGCCGCCTATGTGCAGGCCCTCCAGTCCAAAGGCATAGCCGCCTGTGCCAAGCACTTTGCCTGCAACAATCAGGAGACACGGCGCATGTCCGGTTCCTCCAATCTGGACGAGCGGACGCTGCATGAGATTTATCTCCCCGCCTTTGAGGCTGTCGTGAAAAAGGGCAGGACCCGCAGCCTGATGTGCGCATATAACGCAGTCAACGGCGAATTCTGTGCGGAAAACAAGATGCTGCTGACCGACATCCTCCGGGAGAAATGGGGCTTTGACGGCTTTGTCGTCACGGACTGGGGCGCCGTCAAGGACCGGGCAAAAGGCGTTTCCTCCGGTCTTGATCTTGAGATGCCGGGCGGCCCCAATGCCACCGGTGAAGAACTCCTGGAAGCCTTGAAAAAGGGCGAACTGGCCGAGGCGGATCTGGACAAGGCTGTGCTGAACCTGCTCCGCTTCGTGGAGACGGCTGTCAGACAGCGGGACGAAAATGCCGTCATCGACCGGGATGCCTGCCGCAGACTGGCTCGTCAGCTCGCCGGCGAGTGCGCGGTGCTGATGAAAAATGAAAACCTGCTGCCGCTCAAAGAGGGACAGAAGGTCGCCTTCATAGGTGAATTTGCAGACAAGCCCCGCTATCAAGGCGCGGGCTCCAGCCACATCAATGTGCCGCATCCGGTCAGCGCGCTGGAGGCTGCCGGAGATGCCGTCATCTATGTGAGAGGCTGCGATGTCCACAGCGACAGGACTGATGAGAAACTGCTGAAAGAGGCCGTGAAGACCGCAAAGGACGCAGAGATCGCCGTGATCTTCGCAGGGCTCCCCGATGCCTTTGAATCCGAAGGCGCAGACCGGGACCACATGCACCTTCCTGACAACCAGAACGAGCTGATTAAAGCGGTGGCAGCTGTCAATCCCAACACCGTAGTGGTGCTTCACGGAGGCTCGCCGGTAGAGCTTCCCTGGCTTTCTCAGGTGTCGGCCGTCCTTTGCATGTATCTGGGCGGCGAACAGGCGGGCGCCGCAGCCGTCGATCTGCTGTACGGCAGAGTCAATCCCTCCGGCCACCTGGCCGAGACATGGCCTGTCCGTCTGCAGGACAATCCCTCCTATCTGAATTTCCCCGGTGAGGACGGCGTTGTCACCTACGCTGAGGGCATCTTCGTCGGCTACCGCTATTACGACAAAAAAGAGCTTGCCGTAAATTTCCCATTCGGACACGGCCTGAGCTATACAAGCTTTGCCTTCTCCAACCTGATTGTGGATAAAGAAAAGCTGACGGATCAGGAAACCGTCACCGTCAGCGTGGACGTGACCAACACCGGCAAGATTGCCGGCAAGGCAGTGATTCAGCTTTATGTGCACGATGTAAAGAGCACGGTGCGCCGCCCGCTGCGTGAGCTTCGAGACTTTGCAAAGACGGAGCTGCAGCCCGGCGAGACAAAGACGCTCTTCTTCACGCTGGACAAGCGCTCCTTCGCCTACTACGAACCCAAAGTGCATGACTTCTTCGTGGAAAGCGGCGAGTTTATAATCGAGGTCGGCGAGAGCTGCCGGGATATCCGCCGGTCAGTGAGCATTCACGTGGAAGGCACCACGCCGTTAAGCTTCACGATCGACGCCAACACCACCATCGGTCAGCTGATGAAGCACCCCAGAGGAGCAGCCTTTATCCGGCAGATGATGGGCAGATCCGACGGGCCCTCCGGCTCCGAACAAGCGGAGGCCATGGGCGAGGGCAGCGAGAAGATTATGCAGCAGATGATGTTTGACATGCCCCTCGGCTCGCTGGTCAGCTATGGCCGGATGACGGGCAGACAGCTTAAGGATCTGATTGTTTCCCTGAACGCGTAAACGGAGATTTACCGGGCTCTCCCGGTCAGGGACCCCCTGCTCCATCCCGGCATGATAACCCGCCGCACAGCCGGACTCCTCTGCAGGCTGGTTCTTTTTTCTCTCTTTTCTCTCAAAAACGCGCCGGCAGGATATGATTTTCCAGCGTCCAGCTTAGGACATAATCCGGCACGGACGGGAACGACAGAACAGTACGTACAAGGAGTATGCTCGCGGCGGCTTGACCCTTATATATTATCTTTCGAAAATATCGCATGGCTGATACACAGCACCGAAAACACAACTGTCAGCCCAAGGTAAATCCACATGCCAAGAGGTATCGACATCACATAATGACCGCCGATGCGCACCAGTCGCTCATCGTATAAAAGAGCGTCATTTATCCTCTGCATCGGGAGGTACTGCCAAAGCTGGGCGAGCGTCCGGTTCCGGTAAAAGATCCCGTAATGGATAAAGACCGTCATGAGAAGCGTCGTCATAAGTATCCAGATCGGTACATTGCCGCTGCGCGAAACCTCTGAGAGGAACATGGTGATTGCCGCGAATGCCGCAGTGATGAGCAGGCTTGAAGCACACATGATAAGCATCGCCTCACCGCCCGTGACCATCAGTCTGCTCCACTGCAGCCCGCGGATCTGCTGAACAGGCGTGTTCCACCCGTCCGTCCCGAAAATCAAAAACTGGATACATATCGTGACCGCAAACAGGATGACCGAAACCGCCGCTGTGACCAGAATGCCCGCCCCTGTCCTTATCAGTGCGGAATGGACGGGCCCCATTTTTGCGGCCTGTATCAAGGGCCTGGTCCTGTACTTATAATCCAGCGAGAAGGACTCGCTGAGCATGAGGATCACAAAGAACAGCGTCATAAGATGCACCCGCCGAATAACCGTAAAAATCTGCCTCAAAGCCGGCGTGTAGGCCAGCTTCAGCGGAAACGCGAGCGTATCGTGTCCGTTCCAGAACGCTCTCTCCTCCTCTGAAAGCGCAAGATTCTCATAAAGACCGCTCATCTGATCCGCCAGCAGCGTCTCGATTTTCATTTCCGACAGGTCCTCACGAAACGGATTGAGCCCCAGATTCATGATGCTCTTCCATACCCAGTAATAATTCTGGTAATTCCATCCGTCGATACGCCCTTCGTTCGAAGAGCCGTATTTCTTAAAAAACCTTTCTGCCTCTCGAAGCACGCTGTCGTCAAGGGCTCGTCCCGACCATTTTTCGGCAAATTCTCTCTGTATGCGGATATACGTAAGGGGTGAGACCTGCTTTTCCACGACGTTCCCGTCCTCATCAACCCACCGGACAGGCACACCGCGGAAAAATGCGCTCCAGTCATAATTCCGTTCACCGTCTTCGGTCATCACCACCGTGTTTTCGCCCTCCGTCCCGATCGA